>CAZTCK010000039.1:0-7613 GCA_964612625.1 uncultured archaeon
CACGTCGCAGGAAGTCATATTTACACATGTCATAAGGTCGAACCTAACGATTGACACAGGCAAAGCCTGTGTCGCAGAAAGTCATATTCACATATGTCATGAGGTCGATGATAATGGCCAAGGAGTTTGCGGTTCCGTTTCACTGGAGAAGGTTCAAGGAGAGATATCAGTTGGTGGGCTCGAAATGCGAACACTGCAATAAATATTTCTATCCGGTGAGGGCGATATGTCCAGATTGCAGAAGAGCAGGGCACATGAAGGAGGTCAAATTTTCCGGAAGGGGAAAGGTTTACTCCTACACGATTATACGCGTCCCGCCTGAAGGATTCAAGGAATACGTTCCGTACATAATAGCGATTGTTGAACTCGATGAGGGAGCAAAGGTTCTTTCACAAATCGTTGATTGCGGCCCAAAAGACGTGAAAATCGGCATGCGAGTAAGGGCGTGTTTCAGGAGAATAAGAACGGAAAACGAGACAGGCCTTGTTCTCTACGGGTTCAAATTTAGGCCCGAATGAACCAAACTTATTTAAACCATACACGCTATTTTTCAAACATGGATAAATTATCCAGATTTGAAATTTCAGCGCTTCTTGAAATGCTGAATATTTTATATGAAGAACTCGGTGATGTCACTGACGATGAAAAAGAAGATGATGTTGAGGGAAGTGGAAGAGAGTATGATGAGGGTGACGAACAGGAAAATGAAGACGGGGAAGAAACGAAAGATTACGCAAACATCTTCAAAAGAGAGACCATAGATTATCTTCTTTCGGCAGGAGCGAAAAGCAGCGGGAAAACAGAACGAAGTGATTACGAGATTGTTAATACCGGAGAAAAGACAACCGAGGAAGAACAAAGGAAGGAAAAACCCGAGGTTGTGAGCATGGAATACGACAACCCTGTTTTTTTCAACAGGCAGTGGACATACCAGAGAATTTTTATAGAAAACACAGGAAACGAGGAAACAGTTTACTCCCTTACCAGAAAGGCGATGGAAACCAGCGGAATGGGAATTGAAAGCGAATATGATGATAGATTCGGGACGCTGTACGTGACAGCCATAGACGGAAAGAAAGACGGGGAGGTGGACAAAGACACAGGAAAGAGGATGTACTGGGAATACTGGATAATTGATATCGAAACAGGAGAGGAAAGGATAGGGGAGAAGAGCATTGCCGAGCAGAAACTAAAGAGGAAGGAAATGATAGAATGGAGACTGGCGACAGAACAGGAGGCCGGTTGTGGCGGGGGGATAAGCTATGACCCCCAAACCCTTGAAAGCGACCCGACCGTTAACAAACAGTTTCTCCCCTCTTATTTGCAGACGTATATGAACATGAAAACCGGAACCTATATGCCAGCGCTGCATTTTAAATGAGGGTCAATGCCGCTGCAAGAGCGCCCCTCTCCATGTCAACCCTTCTTCTCCCGGATGAGACAATTACAACATCATTCTTGGACAGCGGGGCTTCAAAACCCTCCACTATTTCTCCGGTCCCGGGAAATTTCACATTTTTTCCATCGTAGACAAGTGTGATGATTTCAGACCCAAATCTCATTCCCTCGTCCCTCTGCTCGATCCCGAGCTTCACTTTTTTCGCGGAACCTTTCACGACGAAAACCACGCACGATTTTTTAACGAACCTGGGCCTTTCAAATCTTCGAACGGAAAAAATTTTCCTGTTTATATTTTTCGCCAATTCCTCCCCTTTTTTTGTTAAAACATGCCCTTTTGTAGAAACTGTCAGCAACCCCACACTTTTTAATTTCTTTAACATAGTCCGTACGCTCGCTTCGCACAAACCCAGCTTCTTTGTGAGACTGATTCTTCCGTAATGCCTTTCAGACATGAACATAATGGCCCTTATGACATCCACAAAGGTGTACCCCGACCTTTTGTCTATTGAAAAATTCCTTGCAAAATTTTTCAGGTTCATGATTATGGTTTGTTTAGGGGATTTAAAACATTCGCTGTTGCAGCGCATTCAGAGGATGAAATCCATGTCAAGCCGTCCGTAATCGAAAAAACTTCCTGCCTTAAAGAGTATGTCCAGCTGAAAGTTTTTTGAATGTCTCAGGAATTTTCTGAAAACCAGACCCGCTTTTATCTGTTTTCCTATACTTTTCTTCCACACCCTTTCATATTCTTCCAGAACACTTTCACTGAAATCATTCGCCCTGAACGCCTTTTCAATGACCTTGGCGGCGATTTTCGAGCACAAAATTCCGTACACCACCCCACCGCCTGACCATGGCTTGACCTGGCCTGCTGATGCCCCGGCAAGGATGGTTCTATCCGTGTACGTTTTCTTCGCAGGCCTGACAGGTATGAGACCCCCAAATCTTTCGGAAAGTTTGACCCTGAAAAAATTCTCTATGTCCGAAAATTTAACCATGCTTCCCCATGCCCCGTATTCTGTTCTTTCCCCGCGAGGAATCTTCCAGAAGAACCCGTCTTTAAGTATGTCTGTATCAAAATGAAGTTCAACGGCATCCGAAAAGTCTTTCTCTTTTGTCAGACCCATGACCCCCCTCACCAACTCCTTTCCACCGGAAAATTCCCCCACAACAGAATACGGACCATCACATCCGCATACCATTTCGCATTTCATATAACCCCTGTTCGTTCGGAGCTTAACAAACCTCTCTCCTCTCTCGACCCCCGTGACTCTGCAATTCAGTCTTATTTCGGACCTTACAAATTCCGAAAGTTTCCTGTCAAATTCCGTTCTGTTGATAACGTATGCCGCCTTTCTTTTTTTGAGAACAAGTTCGCTTCTCCTCGAGTGCAGTACAGCGGAATTGATACAGTTCTCCACGACTCCCCATTCTTCTATGTCCGGAAAGAATTTTTCGATATTCCTTGATATGAGCCCTGAACATTTCAGCGGTTTTCCTATTTCCCTGTGTTCTTCGAGAATCACAACTCTGTATCCCATGTCTTCGCAGAGCTTTGCTGTGTGCAGGCCCACCGGTCCACCGCCGACCACAACAATATCGAACATATTAAGCATTACATAACCATTTTTAAAAACATGCTTTCAATACTTATGATATTATGAACTACAAGATTCTGCTTGCAGTCCCTCTGCTTGTGCTTGCTTTATCCGTTGCCATACTCCTTGTCAGATACAACCAGACAGGAGAATGGTTTGGAAGGTCAATAGAACTCAAGGGAGGGACTCTTATAACCATAAACACGCAGGAAAGGCTGAATGCAGGCGAGATAGAGGACGTGCTGAAAAAGAAATTTCAACCTGTTCACGTGAGGGAAATAACATCCTTTGAGGGCTACGGGACTGTAATAGAAACTTCGACTGATGTGGACCATGAAGAAATACTCTCGGAGCTCAGGTCAATGGGAATAGACACAAGGGACAGTTCAATCGAGATCATCGGCCCGTCTCTCGGGGCCTCCTTTTGGGTCCAGGCACAGACAGCGATAGTTATAGCATTCATATTCATGGGGATAATAGTGTTCGTCATATTCAGGACATTCGTTCCGTCTATTGCTGTCATAATGTCTGCCTTGTCCGATATAGTGATGACACTCGCATTCATGCAGGTTTTCGGAATTGACCTTTCATTGGCAGGACTCGCCGCGCTCCTCATGCTTATAGGTTATTCCGTTGACACCGATATAATGCTGACCTCACGCCTGCTCAAGGAATCAGAAGAAAAAACGCTGGCCAGAAAACTCAGGCGTGCGCTCAAGACAGGGCTGACCATGACCCTCACGTCCGTGGGTGCTCTCGCAGCGCTGCTGGTATCCGCAGTCTCCCCGGTTCTCTCACAGATAGCACTCGTCCTTCTTATGGGTCTGCTGTTTGACATAATGAACACGTGGCTCATGAATTCCGTCATATTGAGATGGTACTGCGAAAGAAAGGGGCTGATATAATGCTGAAATACTGGAGGATATGGTTGCTGGTGATAATGGTAGTTGCAGGTCTGCTGGCGATAGGGCTGAAGCCCCAGTACAGAGGGGTGCAGATAGCCTATGTTCATGAAGATTCGCCTGCCAGAGGCGTTCTCCAGCAGGGGATGATAATCTCGGAGCTGAATGACCAGAAAATAGAAAGTGTGGACGAGTGGAACTCTCTCGTGAAGGACTACAGGGGAAAAATAAAACTCAAGGTCAACAGAAAGGTTTATGAATTCGATGTCAACGAGACTGGCATGGGAATAGACGTTATTGATATGGACAGGACGAATCTGGATTTCGGTCTTGATATAAAAGGGGGAACACGCATTATCCTGAAACCCAAGGAGAACGCCTCTTCTGATATGCTTGACCAGATAATTGCAACACTCCAGACTCGTGCAAACATTTACGGCTTGCGCGAAGTTCGCTTCATTCCCGTGAGGGGGATAGGCGGAGATTATTATGTTCAGGTAGAGGCAGCCGGTCTCGGACGGGATATAGTTGACACCCTGCTTTCAAAACAGGGAAGATTTGAGGCGAAAATAGTAAAACCCGTTTTCCTGAAGAACGGAAAGGGGGTGTTCGACCTCGGGGAGAACAAATACGATTTGCACTATACTGGTAACGGAAGTGTTTTGCTCTCAAATCTCACCCTCAAACCCAACGATACATTTGTATTGGACGGAATTGATTTTGAGTTCGTAAACATAACAAACAACGAAAATGAACTCCTCTTCCTGGGAACTGCCTACAAGGGGGATGACATCGAACTCGTTTACACAGACGCCCAGCATTCCGGGATAATCCCCCGCAAGAACTTCTTCGAGTTTTATTTCGGAATTCTCGTCTCGGAGAAGGGAGCGGAGAGATTCGCAAAGATAACATCAGGTATTCCCTCACAACTCGATTTCAACTCCGGTGAATATTATCTTAAAGATTCCCGTATCCTTCTCTATCTGGATAACCAGCTGGTTTCCGACCTCAGGATAGCATCAACCCTCGGCGGGAAGGTATACACAACCCCCCAGATAACAGGTTCGCGCGAAACCAGAGAGGAAGCGCTGAAGGAGAAACTCAACCTTCAGACAATCCTCAGGTCCGGAGCACTTCCTGTGAGTCTGGAAACGGTTTCCGTGGGTGTGATATCCCCAACTCTGGGAAGGGGATTCGTTTCATCCGCGCTCTATGCGGCCGCTCTGGCTGCTGCTGCGGTCATTATCATAACCTTCATAAGATACCGGAAACTGAGAATAGCGATTCCCATGGTCTTCACCGGATTTTCCGAGGTAGTGATAATACTTGGTATAGCAGCAAACAATGACTGGTTCATATGGGGGCCCGTTCTGATTTTAAACTCGGTTCTCGTTCTCGCCGCCTGGTGGAAAAAATATGAGATAGACCCGACAGCATGGTTCGGAGCACTGCTGATACCTCTGCTTGGGCTGATGACATGGACTATAGACCTGCCCGCGATAGGCGGAATTATAGCAGCGATAGGAGTAGGTGTGGATAACATGATAGTTATAGCCGACGAAACCCTGATGGGCGTGAAGGAAAGGAAGATCATTTACACCATAAAAGACAAGATCAAACGTGCATTTTTCATAATATTCGGCTCGGCCTCGACGACCATTGCAGCCATGGTGCCTTTGGTGCTCATAGGAGTCGGACTTGTGCGTGGCTTTGCGATAACAACCATGGTGGGAGTTCTCGTGGGAATACTCGTTACAAGACCAGCATATGCGAAAATAATAGAACTGGGAACAGGAAGGGGAAAAGCATAACTATTGGAATCACTCCTTTATAACCCTGGACACGTTGCCAACCAGTTTTATCATCCCCTCCTTTATGAGTGCGTTGCCGAGAAAATCCTTTATGACGAGCGAACCGTTCTCCGTTGTTTCATTCCAGTTACCAGAAGTGAGGACAAGCTTCATATTCCTGAGCTCCATGGAAGCGAGTTTCAGCCCATAGACGTTTATCGTTCCCGTGCTTTGCTTTATGAAAAGTGGAGTTCCGGATTCTTTCATGGTCAGGGTTTTTGTGCCGGTATCAAGACTGAGGACACCCCTGAAATTTTCGATTTCACTCGACTCCGTGCTTACATTCACGAATTCCTCCGCGGCCAATTCAAACACATCCGGATAAAATGTGAGTTCTATCGCCTCCATCCTCTTCACCGGCATCGAAAAAAGGTTTCCGAGAGGGGAAGATTCGAACCACTTTTTCAGCATGGTGAAAAAATCCGAGAGCAGACCCTCCGCTCTTGCGGGTTTGGCCATTGCAGCCGTGACGAACAATGCGATCAAAACCAAAGCCGCTACCCTTTTCATACCAGCACCTAATATTTAACTTTTCAGAACAAATATTTAAATTGAAACCTCTTCGAAAAATTTATAAATATAGGATAACCAAATGATAGGGTATGGATATTCTCTTTCAGTTGGGAGTGGGGGGAGACAATTGGCTTTCGTGGTTATTCTTCCTTGTATTCTGGGGAATATTCTTTTTCTTCTACCCGAGACTCATGCTTTCGCAGATAATGTGGAAGATCGAAAGGGTCGCAGAAGAGCTCGAGGCAATGTCGGAAAACACGAAGAAATTCCTCGTTCACGAGATAACCAAGACACCAACCAAAAAACTGAAAGATTCGGTGGCGAATTTTTTCGAATTCTTCGTAATCACACCCGTTTCTCTCGACCCTTACGGCATAGTCAAGAAGTTTGACCTCATCATACAGAACGAAAAACAGAGGTTCCGCTATTTCGTTGATCAGATTGCCCCGAAAATGGATGAGGAAAAGAAGGCGAACATCCAGATGGGACTTGCCGGCGGGATTGAACTGCACAGCATAGCGAAGATAATCAGGCATTATGTTGAGCTGATCAAACAGACCAAATCGTACCAGATTGCCCTCATAATACAGATGCAGTTGCCGCTTATAGAGAGGATAGCGAAGGCGATATACAAGGGGACGAAATCCCTTGCCAGGGGCGAGCCGGTCGGGGACGGGTTGGGACCACTTGTAGCGGCAACGCTCATAGGGAGGGAAAAGACGAAGGAAATAGAAGAGGATGTGATAATGGCGAAGGTGAGAATCAAAGGGAGAAACTGCTTCATTATCAAAGCGAAAGGCCCCGGCGGGAGACTGGGAAGACCGGGCAAGGCGGTCGAAAGGCTGGTGAAGAAACACAGGATATCGAGGATAATTACAGTCGACGCGGCTGCAAAGCTCGAGGGTGAGAAGACAGGATCGATAGCTGAGGGCGTGGGAGTGGCTATGGGCGGACCGGGGGTCGAGCGTTCGTACATAGAAGGTATCGCCGTCAAGCACAACATACCACTCGATTCCATAATAGTTAAGATGAAGTCCGAGGAAGCGATAATGCCAATGAGAAAGGAAATAAAGGATTCCGTGCCGAAGGTAATAGAGAGGATAAAGGAATCGCTGGCAAGGACAAAGAAAGGTGAAAATGTGATAATAGTTGGGGTGGGGAACACATCGGGTGTGGGGAATTCCGGATCAGACGCGGAGAAAACGAACGCATGGGTGGAGGAAAACGCAAGAAAGATGAAAAGAAAACAGCGGAAGGAAGGATTTTTCTAGCTTAGATTTTTTCGACATCTTCCGGATTCAGGATAATCTTTTGGAATTGTTCACTATTTTCGCGTATTCTCGGGCATG
>CAZTCK010000040.1:0-7515 GCA_964612625.1 uncultured archaeon
TCTTCAGGGACTCCGCATTCCTTCTGCTCGGAGTTCCGAGAACAAGAACCTGCCTGTTCAGGAACATCACATAAAGGAATTGCCATGGACCGGCCGGGATTTCCACACAGTCGTGGTTTATTTGGTGGCAGGATGCGTCGAAACCCGCTGGTGGTTTCGACCTTTGAACCCGGAGCCTCCACCATTCTGTGAAGCCTCTCTGCATATTTCTCTCCCAAGGGTCTCTTTGGGCAAGTGCGAACTTCCGCAAAGAGAGGCTTTTGCCAAGGTGGCGATCTCTAACGACCCAGCAGGCGTCAGCTGCTGTTTTCATTGTTACCGTTGATCTACCGGCCCATGGGATATAGTATTATCTTTGTTTTTAAATTTCTAACATTCCGGTCCCAAACCCAAATTCCTTCCAACGGCAACAAGATCGTATATATCTATCGAATCGTCGCCGTTTATGTCGGCTCTTGCATCAAATCCGGAAACCATTCCGAAGTTGGAACCGAGAACGGCGAAGTCCAAGATGTCCACGCACCCGTCCATGTTGACATCCTCGAAACAAGAATCGGCTCCGTTACAATCCTCATCAATTCCGTTGTAACATATTTCCGTTTCTGGCCGCGGGCATCCGACCCATCCATTCTTGGTGCAAACAGCCTCTCCTTCCCCGCAGACACCTTTGTTGCCCAGAGATGAACATGATTTTTTAAGTGTGTAGTCTTCTCTGCTTTCGGGGTTGTTGTCAACATATCCGTCGCAGTCGTTGTCGAGGCCGTCGCAAGACTCTTCGGCTGGAATGCATATGCTGCAATTGGCGACTGTATTCAGGAACATC
The DNA here is from genome assembly GCA_964612625.1 of uncultured archaeon. GTDB lineage: Archaea > Aenigmatarchaeota > Aenigmatarchaeia > QMZP01 > QMZT01 > CAZTCK01. The sequence goes on from CAZTCK010000040.1 coordinate 824, forward strand.
CCTGCAAGTTTCGGATAACCACCCACATTTGTTGCAAGATTTGTCTGAAGTGCGATCAGTTCCCCATCGAGGTAGACGTAGGCTCGCGGCATGATTAATAAGGTATCGTCCCCCCTGATTTCGAATTCTATGTTAAAATTACCATTTGTGTCAGTCTGGCCTTCTGCAAGAATTTCGCCCCTGTATTCATCAATCACAATGATATTAAGCGCATTTCCTGAACCCTGAGAATTCCGTGCAATGCCAGACATCCTGAATTTTCTGGTGCAAATTTTGTTTTTCCCGTAATCGAAGTCAAGTCTTTCCAGCATTGCATTACCTTCTATCCTGCTGTTCACCTCCACTATCAAAGGGGAGTGGGGATGTTCTGCCACAATCTCGCTGTCACCGTTAACCACAAAAATTCTGAGCACGGCCTTGCCCTTCGCGAGGTTGGGTTTCCATGTGAGTCCAAACCTGGACGTGTCACCGCATCCTGCGCATCTCTCTGAACTTGTCACAGCAGACCCAACAAGTCTCATGTATTCTGGGTGTTTCCCTCCGGAAAATTCTACATCAGGCCCGTACACGCTGTTTTCAATCAGATGGCCTGCATATACGTAAATTCCGTAGTACTGTCTGTCCCCGTATGGCGGTTCGTAGAAAGCCCACCCGCCTATGACATTCTCCTTATCCCCATCAATGGTATCGCCATTTTTGGGTATATCCATATAGCCCTGGACCAGATGGGCGCTCCTCAGAGAACCAAGTTCGCATGCCTCAGCAAATTCCGTACAGGTGTTGTTGAATATTATCTCCTTTTCGGGATACATATCTTCATTACCACTCGAACCCATGGCGTAGAGAAGATGGGAAAGATAGAAATAATCGAAAAAATAATCCGGATAAAGCACCAACCCTGTTGCTCCGTACTTTGCCGCATGATACAAACCTTTAAGCTGCATAAATTCGTTAAGTATGCCCGCATTTTCTAAAGTGAATTCGTAACCTTGAGGTTTATTTTTTGCGATTTTGCTGAGTGGCATCTCTGAAGCGTCACGACCGATGCCGTGCGAGGAATGAAGTTCTATTCCATTTTTGACCGCAAAATTCACAGCTTCTTCATAGGAGAACCCATATGTAGGATTCGAATCATCTCCGTATCCGAGATAGATCATATATCTTTTGGATGGGAATAATTTCTTTACCTCTTCTGTCAGATTATGCATGAATTCGTTAAGTCTGCCGTTGTATTCATCATAGCTCGGTGGGTCTTCCTCTATAAACTCACGTGCGTACATATCTCCTGTGAGATAACAACTCTCAACAGAATCGCTTCCATTCCACCATCTTGCGTTGATACCGAACGGAAACCCGTATTCACCAAAGTCTGACGGTGGTACGATACTTATTTTTACAAAGGAAGGATATCCGGAAAAGAAATCCCTTATACCCTGATAGAACCTTATTCCCATGTCAAAGGTGCGGGGATCGTATATGCTTGCAATCTTGGTTTTGTTCCCGTCTCTGCATTCATAAACTACTGGAATTTCAGATTCTTCCAGATTCAGGTCCTTTCGGGTGAGCGGACGCAAACCGGGCGGGTAATCGACTTCCGGGATGTTTTCGTTTATTATGAAAGGGAATGGGTGTATAATAATTTTATAACCCAGCTGGGAAAACCTTCTTACATTGTAATCCCAGTATTCAAGCCATTTCTCCTCTGCATATTTTCCATTACCCGAAGGCGTCCCGTTGGACGGGAAATTGACATTACTAACATAAAAGATGACGTATTTTTCACCATTTTTATGACACCCCTTCTCGTCTAGGAACTTTGCGAACGCGTAGCTAATTTCATCATTGAGAAAGCTGTATCCCACATTGCCTACTACAAAATAAACATTTGGTTTTGTGGAGGCGGGGCAGTCGTACATTTTTCCTATTTCCCTGACCTTCAACACAAGTTCCTCATCAGCGGCTTTGACGGCTCCTGTGCATGCAAAAATTATGAGGAAGGCAATTAACAGACCGATTAACGTGTTTCTCATAACAATTAAGATTCTGTTTATGTGTCTAAAAAATCATACTTCTTTATGCAGCAAAAATATTTAACCTCGCGTCATATATTTTTTGAGTAAAAATTCGGGGTGGTCTGTATGGTGAAGACGTATCTTAACTACATAAATGGAAAATGGGTGAAATCTTCTTCCGGAAAAACTTTTAACAACATAAACCCCGCTACGGGGGATATCGTCTGCAAATGCCAGGCGGGGAATGCGAAGGATGTTGATTTCGCTGTCCGCTCGGCGAGGAAGGCGTTCAAGAAATGGAAATCCGTCCCCCCTCCCCAAAGGGGCGAAATCCTCCTGAAGGCAGCGCTCCTGCTCGAGAAGAGGAAGGAGAAGCTCGCTCGCTTGCTCACGATGGAGAACGGAAAGAATCTGGAGGAAGCAAGAGGCGAGGTTCAGGAAGCGATTGACATAACGAAGTATGTCGCTGGCGAAGGGAGGAGAATGCTCGGGGAGACCACAACATCCGAACTTCCCGACAAATTCGCAATGTTCATTCGCGAGCCGAAGGGTGTCATCGGGGTTATAACTCCGTGGAACTTCCCGATTGCAATCCCCGCCTGGAAAATACCCGCAGCCCTTGTTGCGGGGAACACGGTTGTTTTCAAACCGGCGAGCGACGCCCCTGCGTGCGGAATAGAACTTGTGAAAACCCTCGCGGAGGCTGGGATTCCGGGAGGCGTATTGAACGTGGTGACGGGTTCCGGCTCGTCCGTTGGGGAAGCGATAGCGAAACACAAGGACATTGATCATTTGTCCTTTACCGGCTCTACTGATGTGGGGAAGCATATATACGTGGAAGGAGCAAGGAATCTGAATTCCGTCGAACTGGAAATGGGAGGGAAGAATCCCGAAATCGTACTAGCGGATGCGGATCTCGACCTCGCGGTTGACGGTGCGATATGGGGCGCATTCGGAACTTCCGGCCAGAGGTGCACGGCGACTTCAAGGATAATCGTGGAGAAGCCGATAGCGAAGAAATTCACGGAGAAGTTCCTGAAGCGCGTGAGAGGGATAAAGATTGGCAACGGTTTGAAGAAAGGCGTGCTCGTCGGACCGGTGATAAACGCAAGGCAGATGACGAAGATTCTCGGCTACATAGAAAAGGGAAAGAAGGAAGGAGCGAAACTGCTGACGGGCGGCTACCGCATGAAGGAATACGAAAAAGGCTTTTTCATCGCACCCACGGTCTTCGCGAACGTCACGCCCGATATGACGATTGCGAGAGAAGAGATATTCGGGCCCGTTGTGTGCATAATGGAGGCAAAGAATTTCGAGGAGGCGGTGGAGATAGCGAATTCGGTCGATTACGGATTGTCCTGGTCGATATACACCCGTGACATAAACAAGGCGATGAAAGCCATGAGACTTGCGGAATCAGGGATTGTGTACATAAATGCCCCCACGATAGGGGCGGAAGTCCACCTCCCGTTCGGCGGGGTGAAGGGGACTGGAAACGGAGGAAGAGAAGCAGGAACGGAGGCGATAAAGGAGTTCACGGAGATCAAAACGGTGTTCATAGATTACTCCTCCCGCCTGCAGAGGGCGCAGATTGACACAGGATGAGGGAGAAAATGAAAAACATGGGATTCTGGATTCCGCTGATAACATGGGCGGCAGGAGCAGCCGCAGTAACATGCCTCCTGTTCGGTTTCCACGAGGTCTCTCCCCCGGTTGCGGCAGTCTACGCGGCAGCAGTTCTGGGCGGGTTTTACGTGCTCTGGAAAAGAGCAAGAAAATGACGGCTTCAGTTTTATATAGGGTTCCTGTCTATTATTAAATATGATTTACGACCTCGTTATAATAGGCGGTGGACCTGCCGGTTTGTCCGCCGCGCTGACGGCATGCTATCTCCGGTTGAAACATATAGTTCTTGAAGCAGGGCAGGCAGGGGGGGCGCTCACACATATTTATCCATGGAAAGAGGTGGATTCGTATCTCGGTTTCCACGGGATGAATGGTCTTGAAGTGGCGGACAAAATGATAGAACATGTTAAAAAGGAGGGAAGCCAGATAAAGGAAAAGGAGCGTGTAGTAAATATAAAAACATCCATGAAAGATAGGGTTTTTACAGTTGTGACAGAAAAGAAAAGTTACAAAACAAAAACTATTCTTTTCGCACCTGGGGTATCAGGAACTCCGCGGAAACTCGGGATTCCGGGTGAGGAAAACCCTAATATCTGCTATTCCATAGACGAACCCAAAAGTTATAGGGGTAAGAGGGTGCTGGTAATAGGAGGGGGTGATTCGGCTCTGGAAATCGCCCTAGTACTCGAGAAGAACGGGGCCGAGGTTTATCTTGCCCACAGGAGAGAGAGATTCAGAGCCATGGAGAAAACCCAAGAAATGGTTAGGCGTTCGCGCATAAAAATACTCTTCAACACCGAGCTGAAGGAGGTTTTCGGAAAGGAGAGTATAGAGAAGGTGAAGGTGATAAATAACGTGACTAATGAAGAGACCATGCTCAAAGTGGATAACGTTGTGATATGCATAGGCTTCGTGCTCGATCTCGATTTTATTAAAAGGATAGGAGTCAGGATAGAGGGGAACAGGATACCGGTGGACGAGGAAATGAGAACAAACATTGAGGGGGTTTACGCTGCAGGAGACATAACAGGGAGACTTAACCGCCTGCCAGAGGCGATAGGGGAGGGTCACTTCGCCGTCTACTCGATTTTCAAGTACCTGAAAAAGCCGTACTGGGCATAAGTTTTTATTTTTTAGTGGTAAACTTATGATATGGGAGGAGGCGTGAAATTCTATCACGTGAGGGACCACCTGACTGAAAAAGCCAGGGAATACAACTTCCTTAATACGAATGATGTATACGAAATGATTGACCTCGCGGATGTTTTTCGCGGAATCAGCAACATCCTGAAAAAATACAAAAGGAAAAAGGAGAAAAAAGAGATTGTTACGGATCTCCTCGAGCCACTTGCAGACGCTTTCGGGGAAGCCGGAGAAAGATTTATTCTTCGGAGTCTTGATTTCCTGGAGCTCGAGCCCTTATGGAGGGAGAGTTACAGGGATAACGAAGAGTTTGTGCTGATGGAAGTATACAAATATCTTGACATGCTCGGAGAAGTCAAGAAAAGCCTTAATCTCATGGGTAAAGAGCCATACGAGATAATCGAAAACCTTGGGGAAAGAATGGTGAAAATCTGCAACGAGAAGAAAATATCGGCAGGTATGAGCATAGCGGAAATGCTGTGGTATTTTATCCTTGAAAGCAAGGCAAAAGAGGGCGAGGAACGGGTTTCGAAGAGGATGGAAAGGGAAGTGAGCGGATTTCTGAGGAAATACAGAGAAATCAGTAAAAAATACCTGGGTGCCGATTTGGCAGGGGTCCCAGAAGAGGACGTGATGAACGAGCATGTCAAGAAGGGAAAGGGAAGAAGGAGGACGAAGCTCAGAGAAGAATTCAGAAGAAACCGGCACGCCTGCATAAAAAATCTCCAGAATTACGGGAGGTACGATATCATATTCCCCGGCGAGAAAAATCCATTTTCTCCGCTCTACCTGACAACCAAATTGACAGGCATAACGCTAAAGAACGTTTCCTTCCATGGCAACAAAAAATATATGGTTTTGCTCTCTTCTGACGGTGCCGAGAAAGTTGAAATTTTTCCCGAGAAAGCGTATTTTAATAACTTCCAATAAAAGTTAGAATATGCCTTTGTTTGAGGATATGCCTGAATGGGGAGAACTCGCGACATTCGTTCCGAACAAGCCCCTTCCCGTATACAACTGGTTTTACTACCGGGAGGGATTTTCGAGGAACCTTGTTTTCGAAATAGTTAAAATGTTCAACGTCCGGGAAGGGGTAATGCTCGACCCGTTCTGCGGGGTCGGGACGACCAACCTCGCGTGCAAAGAGAAAGGAATTGACTCTATAGGTTTCGAGGTTTCGCCTCTTGCTCTTTTCGCAGCAAAGGTCAAGACGAGGGATTACCGGACCGAAAAACTCGAAAAGACCCTCTCCGAGCTGAAACTCTCAAAGTTCGAAAAATTCGACAGGTCATGGATTCCGGCGGGCATACGCAGGTTTTTCAACCCGCACACGCTCGATGATGTCCTTTTCTTCATGAGAGAGGTGGATAAAATAGAGGACAATGTAATCAGGGACTTTTTCAAACTCGCTCTGATATCGACAGCTGTCCGCTGCTCCTATATGTATAAAGACGGGAGCGTTGTGAAAATACGGAAGCATCCGGTTCCCCCGTTCAGAAAAGTTTACTTCGCAAGGGCGAAGAGGATGATACACGACCTTAAGAAAATCAAATTCAGGCCCTGCGAGACCGTAATAGAAAAGTGCGACGCGAGAAAGATGAAGGTCGAAAACGAAACCATAGACTTCGTGATAACATCACCTCCGTATCTCAACAAAATCGAGTACACGTCGGTGTACGGGGTGGAAGAGTTTCTCTTCTTCAGGCTTCCGAGGAAGCCGGGAATCAGGTCATACATAGGTCTGCACACCGAACCAGAACCGCTCTTCCCTGAACTCCCGGACGTGGCAAACGCCTATTTTTCGGATATGAAACGCGTGCTGTCCGAACTTTACAGGGTTTCGAAAGACGGGGCCAAACTGGCGATAGTGGTCGGGAACGGGTGTTTTCCGGACAGGGTTGTGGAGAGCGA
>CAZTCK010000041.1:0-7060 GCA_964612625.1 uncultured archaeon
AACATCCGGTGGCTTGAAGACGAGATAAACTTCTCGACCATTTCATATTCCCAGGTCGAAAAAGAGGAGAATTACGAACTTTCCGTCTCGGCTGAGAGATTCAGAAGGGGGGATGAGGGAATCGTAACTCTCGCCATGACCCCGGAAGAATATATAGTAGGCAAGGTTGTGCTGGAGCCGTGTTCCGGTGAATACGAGGTTGTGGAAGTCGAGGAAAAGGAGAAAAGGGTTGTCCTGAGGCCGGGGGAGAAAGAGCAGATTTACTGGAAAATAAGGATAAATCCGGACCTTCCGGAAAACTACATATTTACCTGCCCCCTCACTCTGAACTCCAGGTCGCTTGCCCTGAAAACGATCAATATTACTGTTGATTCGAGGTATTCGAAAACAGAGGGGAAACTCTCTGCAGAACTTCGCTCGAATATAATAGAGCCCGGGGAGGAGCAGAAAGTTTACATAAGCCTTCGCGGGGTAAGTGAATCCGTGAAGGTTGGAGTTTTCACCGGGGATGAAAAAGAAGAGTGGAGCGTAGTTTCAGCAGGGGATTTTCAGACCGTTTTCCCTTTCACGCCGAAAGGAACGGGGGAGAAAGAAGTAATAGTTTATACATCGGAGGGCGATGTGGTGAGACTCAGGTACGAGGTGAGAGGGGATGTCTCTGTGGAAATCGAGGATTTTCATGCACCACTTTACCTCAAAACCGGGGAGAAAAGGAACATAAGCGCCAGAATCGTTAACAGGGGGGTGAATCCTGAAAACGTACGGGTGAATCTGAACGTGGAGGGCGAGGACAACCTTGCGAATCTCCTCCTGAAAACTTCGTATGAGATTTCGCTCCCCGTTTCCTTCCGCACCCCGGGCCTGAAAACCGTAAAACTCGAGGTTCTGGGCGAGGATGTAAACCTCACCGAGACCAGGGTAATAGAGGTTTACAGGGAACCCGTGGTTTACTACGAAACCGAGCACGCTGAAGGGGAAGGGATACTAAAATTGAATGTGGAAAATTCAAAAATAAGGAATGTGACGATCCGTGTGGGAGGGGTTGAAAGGGATGCGGAGGAGATATTCGGAGAGAAAGAAATCACCTTTCCGCTCGCTCCGGGGGAATACACTATGGAGATCGAGTGTCTGGACATCGCCGGAAAACCATACAGGATTTCAGAAACGATCGAGTTCAGGGAGAAGAATATTTTTGAGGTTTTAATGGAGATATTGAATAACTTCTTCGCTCAGATTGCAGAATTTTTCAGCGGACTCGGAGGGAATTCAGAGTGAACAGAACTTCCTTATGATTTCCCTGTTTCTGACCTCGGGGTGAAAGAGAACGCCGTATATCTCCTTTTTCCTGTGCTTTATTCCCTGCACGCATTTTTCCGATTTCGCCAGCACCTCGAACTCACACGAAGGTTCCACAGAGTAATTGTGGAGTTCGTAAGCCCTGAATTCCCCGGAGAATAAAGGATTGTCTCTGAGCGTCCGAATATCCGTCATGCCTATTTCCTGGCACTTAATGAGTGAAGACCCGAAAATTATCGCTATGACTTGCATGCCTGCACATATTCCGAGAACGGGAATTTCGCATGTCTTTATCCATTCGAATTTTTGCGGGTCTTCCGCAAACCTGTTATCTTTCAGAGGGACGCCGGAGAGAATGACTCTTTCGTATTTTTTCGTGCCGCTAACTTCAGTGTAATGTTTTATTTCATAATCGCTAAACTCCCTCACGATCGAAGCTATAGGGATAACGAATTCGTGGAGACCAAGAGAATTCTTTTCGCGGTTCATGTCCACTATCAGCATCATTTTTCCACCAGCTTCGCCTTCTTTACGAGGAAAACGCCCGAATTCTTTTCGAAGCGCTTTTCCGCCTCCAGTATTTCTATCCTTTTCTTAAAGAAGGGTGCATCAAGGACGAGGGTTTCGAACTCCCCTCCCTCGCCGGCCGGGCTTATCTGGTATTTCTCGTTCAGTTTCACCAGCTCCTCCGCCGTTCTCCTGTCGATTTTCCTTCCCAGCCACTCACTTCCGAGAGGAAAGGCGAAAACGCCCGAAATTATGACCTCGAATTTTTCAGCGGCTTCTCTGAGCAATTCTTTCTGGTCGCCCAGCCACAACGGGTTGAAACACCACAAATCGAGGGAATCGCACACCCTTTGAAACCTTTCTGCCTGATAAACGGATTCCACACCTCCCGTTACCACGCCCTCTATCCCGAATTTCCTTTTCGCTTCCTCGATTGCGTGTCTCAAATCCTCAACCTCCCTTTCCTTTTTCCCATCCGTTATTTTCTGAATCAGCGGGAGCCCTATCGCTTCCGCCTGGAGTTTCGTAAGCCCGATGTTCGGGGTATGGAACATGTAGCTCTCGGGATTTTTAGAGAGGAGCGAAATTAAACAAACCACTTCTTCCTTTTTCATCGCCCTTTCCAGGGCGAGGGTTGAATCCTTCCCTCCGGAGAAGAGAACCGCGAGTTTCATAAAATATACTTTTCGCTGTTGTTTAAATGTTGAAGCAGGTCTCGGAGGAGGTTGCGCTCCTTTGGGTGATTGAAATGCCGGAGTTGAAAGGTTTAAAAGCATAGTTCTAAATTAATGTCTATATTCAGTCGGCTGATCACCATGATATGTCTCGTTGCTCTTGTGGTTTTCGGGATTCTGGGCCTGTTCAGCGCAAACTACCGCACCGCAGCAAAGGAAGCGTTCGGGTGCGTTTTCCGGAGGGTGACTCTTCGCAAGTGCACGACCGGTCTGGACAGGCGCCTGAAATCGCGGATAACCGGAAAGCTCATGAGGAAACGACCGAAACTCGGGAGATTCGTATACAGGCATTTCGAAAGCATTTCCTGGCTGTTCACAATCGCGCTTATTTTGAGCTTGAGCTACTCGGTTTACAGCGTGGCAAATCTCCTCGTTTTCGGAAACTGTTACGGACCGGAACCTACTGGTTTCTGTGTTTTTGACCCCTTCGTATCAGGGGGGCGTGAAGGAGAGTGCACAACTGAGGGGGAAACGAGAGATATAGCGGGAGTATTAAGCGTGCGCCCGGATGACCCGGCTGTAGGACCGGAAAACGCAAAGGTGACGATCATAGAGGCGGGCTGTTTTGTCTGCCCGTACACGAAGCAGGCCGTTCCTGCAATAAAGCAGATTCTTTCATATTACGGGGACAGGATACGCTTTGTCTACAAGGATTTCCCCATGAGCTCCGCCCACCCGGGAGCGCAGAAAGCTGCAGAGGCGTCGCACTGCGCGCGCGAGCAGGGGAGGTACTGGGAGTATTTCGATTTGCTGTTTGAAAATCAGGGAAAAACGAATTTTGAAGACCTTCTCGGGTTTGCCGAACAGCTCGGTCTGGACACCGAAAAATTCTCCGAGTGCCTGGCCTCGCACAAGTACAAACCAAAGGTCGATGCGGATTTCCGGGAGGCCTTTGAAATCGGGGTGTACGGAACGCCGACGTTCTTCATAAACGACCAGGTTGTGGTTGGGCCGAGAACGTTCGAGGAGTTCAGGCAGATTATAGACAGGGAACTGGGGGAGGAGAGATAATGAGTTTGAACACGGAAAGAATTCGCGGGGATTTTCCAGTTCTGGATAAAAAAATAAACGGGAAGCCTGTGATTTATTTTGACAATGCGTGCATGACTCTGCGCCCGAGACAGGTCATAGAAAAGGTTCGGGAATATTATGAGGAATATCCCTCCTGCGGCGAGCGTTCTCTCCACAAACTCGGGAAAAGGGTAGATGAGGAAGTCGAAAATGCGAGAAAACTCCTCAAAAAATTCATAAATGCGAAGCGCATAGAGGAGATAGTATTTACGAAGAACACGACAGAGGGGATAAACCTCGTGGCGAACTCGCTGCGTTTCGAAAGGGGTGATATTGTGCTGACAACGGACAAGGAACACAATTCTAATCTCCTTCCGTGGCAGCGGCTCGTTCCGAAGGGTGTGAAGCACAAAATCGTTGAGTCCGGGGAGGACAACACATTCTCAATTGAAAACTTCGAGAACATGATGAGCAGGAATGTCAGGCTCGTTTCGGTCGTTCACACATCGAACCTTGACGGCGTGACCAGCCCGGTGAAGGAAATCGTCAAGATAGCGAAGGATTACGGAGCGAAAGTTCTGCTTGACGGGGCGCAGAGCGTTCCCCATCGTGAGGTGGATGTAAAAAAACTCCGTGTGGATTTCCTTGCGTTTTCCGGTCACAAAATGCTCGGCCCTTCGGGGATAGGAGTTCTTTACGGAAAGAAGGAATTGCTGGACGAACTGCAAACGTTCATCGTTGGCGGTGGGACGGTTATAGACACCACTCATTACGAGGCAAAGTTCGAGGAGCTTCCGCAAAAGTTCGAAGCCGGTCTTCAGAATTATGCCGGCATCATTGGTCTGGGCGAGGCTGTGAGATATCTGATGAAAATAGGGAAGGAAAACATCAAAAAGCATGAGGTGATGCTCAACAAAATCATAACGGATAATTTGGCGGAAATTGTTGAGTTAATAGGACCGAAAGACCCCGAAAAAAGAGGCGGGATATTCTCTTTCAACCTCCGCGGCGTCAATCCCCATGAAATCGCCATGATGCTGGATGAGATGGAGAATGTATGCGTTCGCTCAGGGGCGCACTGCGTCCACTCGTGGTTCAATTCCCATAACCTTGAGGGGAGCGTTCGCGCTTCCTTATATCTCTACAACACGCGGGAGGAGTGCGAAAAATTCGCGGAGACTGTAAAGAGAATCGCAGACCTCGTAAAATAATAGTTCATGTAAACCTGCTCGCAACGAAGACTATGTCGTAGATATCGATTTTCCCGTCGCCGGTCACATCGATATTCGGTTCGAAATCTGAAGTTCTCCCGAAATGTGCTGCTATCAGTACAAGGTCGCTGATGTCGGCCACGCAATCACCAACGACATCAGCATCGCTCATTTCCCATCCCACAAATCCTTCATTGGGTTCCAATTTTATGAACTTTTCGACTCTCGTTAAATCCGGTTTGCAATACACCATCTCGCCGATATCTATTGTATAAGATGTTTCGTTGTCAGGATTGACCAAAACAAGCCCCTTTTCGTAATCCCTCCTCCAAACATTCTGCCACCTATACCTGTCACCAAGTGGTTTACCAAGTTCCATATCAAAATATCCGGAATATTTTTTGAGTGTATAATTGACAAGGGTGTTCAAATCCCATGTAAATGCATCGTATCCCTCCCAGGAAGGAATGTACATGGGGTGTATGACAAGCGAGTCGCTTTTTTTGGCAAGAAGGTAGTTGGCAATACAATAAACAAACATTTTTGTGTCGTTATATGTGCAGTAAGCAGCGAAATATCTGCCGGTTTCGCTGAATCTCTCGGCAGCGCTTATCTGGTCCTCCCATATATCCTCGGGCTGGTAATGATTTTTGTCCGGTCCTCCCCAATATAAAGTCGTCCAAGATTCATGCCATGCCCCGTCAATATAGTTGAAATACTGATCCCATAGTTTTCCGCTTCCCGCGCTTGCCTCGTAATAGAAAAAATTGCTGTTGGGGAGAAGGAGGAAATCCTGATCGTGATATTTGCTGAGCAAATTCCCCATCGCTGTTCTCAGACTTTCCTCGGTAGAATATTTCAAAAGATTTGATTCTCCATCAAATGTTCCTATCCCTATGTTTGGCTGGAAACGAACGATAATTCTGTCAGCAAAAACCCCGTCAAGGTTGTTTTCCAATATTACCTCTTTCACGGATTTCTTCCAGTGTCTTGCCCATTCTTCATTCTGGAGGTCCATCCAGTGGGTATTCATGGGATATGGTTCCCAGCCGATATACTTCAGTTCTTCTCCGCTCGTGTTAAGGAGAACCCAGTCCAGCATGGAATCGTTCCACCCTCCTACATTCATGCCGGCAGTCCAGCATTTTGTATAACCGTAACAATTCTCAGGAGTGTTCCATGGCTTGGCCAGTTGTATTGTGGTGTGGTTGGGCGGATTTTCCCAGTTGGTTGTCGAGTAAAACTCGGCGAAAACCTTTATGGAAGGATTAATGCTTCTCAAGTTTTCAATCCTTTCCCTTGTCAATACATTGCTTGACATCGAAATTAGATCCAAATTACTCGCGATTATCGTGTCGTTGTATATGGCATCTTTTCTTATGAAAAAACCGCCAAGTCTTATGGTCTTTCCTGTTCTTATGACCAGCGGACATTCATCCGGGCAATAGACCGGAGTTTCCATTCTGTCGCAGGTCCTGTCCCCGTCACAGAATGGTCTTTTTGCGTAATCATAAATTCTCAGCCCGTCTATCACCGCATTCGCTTGATTAATACTGCCGTCACTCCCCACATCAAAGCTGCTGTAAGTGTAGGTTACTGGAAATGTTTTCGATTGTTTAACGTCATGAAGAATACCATCGATGAAGAGGCTCACGTTGTTTTTATCCCATGAAAGGGAAACATGATGTGTTTCGTTGGGTTTCCATTTAAGGACGTGTGACTTTAAAAGAACCGAGTTTTTTCTGGCTCCGTCTGTTATTCTGGCGTGTATTTTCATGGTGTTCTTGTTGAACATAATCATATACAAATCCTTGTCCATATTTTCAGAAAATTCACCGTATTCGAACAATCTGTTGAAATTATATGTGCTGGGGTCCGAAATGTTAAACATCGGTCTGACCCACATCTCTATTGTTCCCTGAGGAAGATTGAGATTGCCCGCGGAGGGGTATCTTAAGAAATCAGAGCCCCATCTTTTAACAAGAACTCCTTGGCCTAATCTCCCTTCCTCGAAAATCGTAACACTCGAGCTCGCAGGCGTTTTCCCCTCATCGCATACGAGCGTGCCATCGAAATCGCATCTGAAAATTGGCTGGGCAGCCACGGAAAGAGGAACGAAGCTTATTATCATCAATACCGATACAAGGCTCTTCATAATTTATATTATTTTGCCTCAAATAAAAAGAACGCCAGCATTGTCTCTTGATCAGCAGTTGGCTCCGTTTCCGAAATCTCTGCCTATTATCACGAGGTCGAATATGTCCACTTCCCCGTCCGAGTTTACATCAGCCCGGGGGTCAA
>CAZTCK010000042.1:0-6920 GCA_964612625.1 uncultured archaeon
TTTAAAGTCCGCAAAATTCTGCACAAAATGCTTAAATAGTTTCGCGTACAAGTTTTAGTTCTACAATCTTGCAAGGGTGGTGTGCTCATGCCTTACGGAGATTTTAAGAATAACAGATTCTTTATGGAGGGCGTAGAACTTTCGAAAAAGACAGATTTCAGTTCGGTTGAAGAGCTCGCTTCATACGTGGAAACCCGGTACGGGAAGGACAATGCATATCTCGTGATTTTGGGATACGCGGCAGAGAGGAAGAGAAATGGAATGATTCTGGAGGGGAAGGTTATCCTCCACGAAATGGAGATGCTCCACATGGTCAGGGAGAATGAAAAACTCAGGGAGATGCTCGAAAGGGCCTGCGAACACGGGGAGCGCAGGATGAAGGAGTACGCAGAAAAATTTTCAGAGACAAAAAGGAGAGGGGATGACGACCACTTTGATGTGGACGCCTTCCTTGAGGAAATTGGTATCAAAACCTGACATCGAACGTTTCAAACTCGTTCTTTGGTCTCTCCCACTCTATCTGAACGTTCTCGACCCTCGCCCCCTCCGGGCCCTTCCTGCAGAACTCGATTAACCGGTCGAGTGCTGGCTTTCTCCCCTCCGCTACGACCTCCACCCTCCCGTCCGGCAGGTTCCTGACCCAGCCCTTCAGGCCGAGCTCGCCCGCCACGCGCCTGGTGTTCGAGCGGAAGAACACGCCCTGCACGAGACCGGAGATGAGAAGATGAACGCGCGCATTCATAAAATAACTCTTCGGAACAGGATATAAATTTTTAAACCTGCGATACAATCTGGAAACATGAATATTTCCGAAACCCTGGTTCTGAAGAGAGGATAAATCCGCCAGAGGGATGTTTCTATGGAGAAGGTGAAAGACTACAAGTGGAAGGACGTGAAGGCAGGCAGGTTTGTTGAGCAGATGGGCTCAGCCGGCTTCCAGGCAACCAACCTCGCCAGAGGGGTGGAAATAATAAAGAGGATGAAAGAGGAAAAAGCGACGATTTTCCTGACATTCACCGCGAACATGGTAGCGAGCGGACTGCGTTCGCTGTTTGCCCGGCTCTGCGAGAAGCGATTTGTGGACGTGATAATAACGACCGGCGGAGCGATAGAACACGATTTCATGCGCTCGTTCAAGCCGTATCTCCTGGGGGATTTCGGAATGGATGATTCCGAATTACGAAAGAAAGGAATAAACAGAATCGGAAACATTCTCGTTCCTTCCGACAGATACGTTCTCCTCGAAAGAAAGATACAGCCGTTGTTCAGGAAGCTCTACGAAAAAAAGAAACTCATATCCCCGAGCGAGCTCGCAAGGGAGATGGGGAGATTGACGAATGACAGAAACTCCTTCCTTTACTGGTGCTCGAGGAATGATATTCCTGTCTTCTCCCCCGGGATAACGGATTCCGCAATCGGTCTGCAAACGTATTTTTTCAAGCAGGAACACCCTGATTTCGGGATAGATGTTACAGGCGACATGAAATCACTCGCCGATATTGTCCTGAGCGCCGAGAAAACAGGAGGAATAATCCTGGGCGGAGGGATTTCGAAGCACCACGCGATAGGGGCGAACATCGTCCGCGACGGTATGGACTACGCAGTCTACGTCACGACCTCGCAGCCCTGGGACGGTTCATTGTCCGGGGCAAGGACAAACGAAGCGGTATCGTGGGGGAAGATTAAGGGAAGGAGAAGGAATCACGTAACGATAGACGGGGATGCAACCATCATTTTCCCCCTTATGATAGCGGAATTTTTGTGATAGGATGTATGAGGTTTTGATACTCACTTTCGCCTTGGGCGTCCTCACAAAATCCGCTGACATAGGAGGAAAATCCAGATTCTCGTATCTGGCGGGAGGGGTTTACGGGGTTCTGGCTGCGTACATACTTTCGAATTATCCTGTCCTCGCACCTCTCGGTCTTTCGATAGTTCTCGCCGTTCTGTTAACGGGAAAAATAGACACAAGAGCGCACGCCTTCGGCATAGCATTCATGCTTCTTTTTCTGGGCGTGTGGGGTTTCCGGGGAGTTGATTTGATTCTGCTGGTCATATTTCTCCTTGCAGGCGTCGCGGACGAGATAATGAACGACCTCGCCGACAGCAGGAGAATAAAGGGGAAGTTTGCGAAAATATTCGGGAAGAGGGTCATTCTCGAAATAACCGCGTTTTTTGTCTCGTTCCTGACGAACGAGTGGCTGATGTTTTTGGGGATGATTTCCTACGACACCGGTTACGTGATTGCGGGTGCGGTCTCCGGAAGATTTAAATAGTTATTAATCAATTAAGACAAATTCTAAAGAAAGGGCACGAAAATGATAGAGATACGTTTTCTCGGCGGCTGCAGGGAAGTCGGAAGAATGGGGATGCTGATAGACACGGGAACAGAGAAGTTTCTGTGGGAATACGGGATCAACGTCCAGACATACGAGAAACCACTCGAGCCGGAGATAAACCTTGACGGTGTGTTCGTTTCCCACGCCCATCTAGACCATTCCGGTCTGCTCCCCCAGCTTTACCGGCTGGGTTATGACGGGCCTCTTTACTGCGACCCCGCAACACTCGATTTGCTCTCGATTCTTCTCCGCGATTCCCTCAAACTCCAGAAGAGGTCAGGTGAGCCCCTTGATTATACGCTGGGCGACATCAAAAAACTCGAAAGAAAAACAAGGTTCCTTCGTGCAGGAGAAAAGGAAGATTTTGTCTCCTCTACCGTAGAATTCCATCACGCAGGCCACATACCGGGAGGTGTGATGCCCCTGCTCGAGTGCAGGGGGAAGCGAATCCTGTTCACAGGGGATGTGAAATTCATAGACACGCAGCTGATGAGCGGGGCAGAGACGGATTTCAGGGACATCGATATCCTCATATCCGAATCCACATATTCATACACGAATCACCCGGACAGGAAATCGCTTGAGGATTCGCTCAAGAAAATTGTGCAGGAAACCGTCTATGGCGGAGGAATATGCGTCATCCCGGCTTTCGCGGTCGGAAGGACGCAGGAAATGCTGATGATACTCCACAAACTCGGGTTTCCAATATATGTGGACGGCATGGGGATTCGCGCAACAGAGGCGATACTCAGACACCCGAAAAGCATTAAAGATTTCAAAACACTTCAGCACGCGTTTTCCTTTGCCAGGAAGGTCTCGGGCGCGAGGGACAGGGAAGGCGTAACGGAAGAACCCTGTATTATCCTCACGACCGCGGGCATGCTCAATGGCGGACCGGTCGTCCATTACATCTCGAAGTTATACAACAGGCCGGACTGCTCCCTCATACTGACGGGATACCAGGTCCCGGGAACCGCCGGCAGGGAACTTCTCGACACAGGGAACTTCGTACACGAGGATTTGAAGGTGAAACCAAGGATGAGGATCGAATTTCTCGATTTTTCCGCTCACACGGACCACGATCATCTGCTCGAATTTTACAAAAAGGTGAATCCGGAGAAGATAGTCCTTATCCACGGAGAGCGAACGGAAGAATTCGCGGAAGAACTTCGCGGTCTCGGTTTTGAAGTATTCGCCCCGAAAAACGGGGAAAAACTCGAAGTGGTTTAAATTCCCGAAACCAATTATAATTATGATGGAAATTCCGGGTGAATACGGAAGCGGGTCGGGGACAATAGTCCGTTTGTCCACCGCTTTTTCTGCCCTTACGGGAAAGGAAATAAGGATTACGGATATACGCGCGAAACGTCCAAATCCCGGTTTACGTCACCAGCACCTCGAGGTTGTGAGGACGATTGCGAAGCTCTGCTCGGCCAGAATCGAAGGGGATGAAGTCGGGTCAAAGGAAATAGAATTCCGTCCGAAATCCATAAAGGGAGGGGTTTTCGAAGTGAATATTGAAACAGCGGGTTCAATTGGCCTGCTGACCTATGCCGTCCTTATACCGGCGGTGTTCGGGAAAGAAAAGACTATTCTGAAAATAAGAGGCGGCTCAACCGCTTCGCTCTGGTCCCCTCCTGTTCCATATCTCGAGAATGTTCTTCTTCCCGTCCTCTCGAGAATGGGAATTCGCGCGAAATTCGATGTGAAGAAACACGGGTTCTATCCCGTGGGAGGGAGCGAGGTGATGTTCGAAGTGGAACCGGTCAGGGAAATAAAACCCCTGGTGATGACAGAGCCCGGGGAAATCGAGAGGATTGAAGGGTTATCGATAGCAAGCGAGTCCCTCCGGGATAAAAACGTTGCCGAGCGCCAAATCAAAGGGTTTCACAGGATTGTAAGGAAGGAGAAGGATGTGGATATAAAACCCGTTTACGTCAAAAGCGCCTGCCCCGGCTCGGTTCTTGCGGTCTGGGCAAAGACGACAACAGGCTGTTTGCTTGCGGGGGATGCAGTCGGCGAAAAAAGAAAACCTTCGGAAGTTGT
Source organism: uncultured archaeon (assembly GCA_964612625.1). Taxonomy (GTDB): domain Archaea; phylum Aenigmatarchaeota; class Aenigmatarchaeia; order QMZP01; family QMZT01; genus CAZTCK01. The sequence continues at coordinate 4,386 of CAZTCK010000042.1, forward strand.
TGGCGAGGAGGCGGGGTTCAAACTGAAAGAGGAGATTCGCTACCGCTCGACCGTGGGCGAACACCTTGCAGACCAGCTCATCCCGTTCATGGCGCTGGCGAACGGGAAATCGGAAATCATCGCCCCTTCTCTGACAGACCACATAAAAACGAACATCTGGTTGTGCGAGAAGTTTCTGGGAACGAAGTTCGAAACGAAGGAGGAAGGGGAGAATATCAGGATTTCCTGCGCTGGAAAATGAAAATCAGGAATACAATCAGAACACTCGCCACAAAACTTTCGAGCGCGAGAAAGTTCACGTATGTTTCCGGGATTCTCGTCACCGTCCCAAGGAAGTAATCAAAGAAGTCGTTTGCTAGGGCGAGCATGAGAACTATAACAGTGTTATATTTTGTCACCGAAATCCTCGGAGCGAGCACAACGCCCTCCACAACCATCCCGAAATGAAGGAAAAAATTAATCACGCCTGTTACCTGATCCTCAAACCCCACATAATTCCCCCAGTAAAGCGAGATCGCGAGCATTGTCCACAACCCGTACTTTATAACGTAAACGCACGCAAGGAATTTCAGCAGTTCCGGCTGTTCTTTTCCGAAATACATGAGCACACACACAACAGCAAATAAAAGAACGGAAAGGGGCGAATCGATAATGACAATCCACAGGAGCGGGGAGGATTCGATAAGCTGTTCCCAGTAGTAATGGAGACCCACAAAAAACCCGGCGAGGTTCGCAAAAATGAGGAAAAGAAGAAAAAACCTGTTACCGAAAATTTTCCCTGAAACAGTTTCGAGACTCATTTCCCTATCTCCCTCACAGGAACGCCTCCCACGAAAGAGCCGGGCTTCACGTTCTTGTTAACGAGTGAATAGGCAGATACGATTGAATCATCTCCTATCGTCACGCCTGGAAGAATCAGGGTCATGGCCCCTATCAATACGTTGCTTCCAATTCTGATTTTCCCCTTCCTGTAATGCCCGTTCAAAAATTCATGCGTCAATATCGTTGTATACGCCCCTATCGTGCAGTTGTCCCCTATCTCTATCAGTTCGGGGAAGAACACATCCAGATTCGCCCCGTGTATGCGGACGTTCTTTCCTATCTTCATCCCAAGCCTTCTGTAAAGCCTGTTCTTGAATTCTATGTCCGGGAGGAACTTGCACACCGTGATAACAAGGTAATTGAAAAGGACCCTCAGCGGATGGCGGACTTTCTTCCACTGTCTGAGCGATTTTCCCTCCTCCGGAAACCGAAAGCATGATATCATCCTTTTGATGTTCTTTTTTTCCATAACACCTTTCCTCCCATCCTTATCTCCAGAACCCTGTGATTCGGTATGTGGGTTTCATGTTCGTTGTCTTTGTAATAGAAGTGCGATCTTTTTATATCCGTTATGTTTTTTCCCGAGATGATTTTCTTATCCCCCTCCGCGCCCCTGTGAACGAAAACAATCTCCGCCTTTTCGAGTTTTCCGGTCCATTTGAGTTTGTTCAGGGTTTCGAACACCATCTTTATAATATGTTGTTTTTCAGAAATAAATCTTACTCTTTCATTTCGAAGTACACATCCAGCGTATCCTTCCTCCCGCATCTTGGGCATTCATCCGCTTTCGGAAAAACAATCCCGCATTTCACGCAAATGGTTTTTTCCACAAGTTCTTCCATCCCGCACACCTGCACGCTGGCTCTTTTTGAAAAATTTACCGGAAAGTTTTAAATTATTCGCTCTCGTGCTCAATCTTCTTTATTTTTATCCCCTTTGTCTCAATGAGCACTATCCTCCCGCTTCCCGGATTCACGCACACGGTATTCCCGATTTTCTGCCTTATCGCCCCGGAAACTTCTGGCGATTCATGTATGTGTCCGTGCAGACACAGAAGGGGTTGCTCTTTCTCTATAAAATTCCTGACAGCCCTGCTTCCAACATGGTCTTTGTTGTGGAGCATATCAAGCTTCGTTCCGTGGGGAGGGGCATGAAAGACGTAAATGGTTTTACGCGGATCTATTTTACCGGAGAGATTTTCCAGATCCTTCTCTATTTCCTCCTCTGTCTTTTCCCAATCCTTCAGTAGAAAGGGTGTGGGGTTTACAAAGGGGTATCCCGCTATGTTCATTCCCCCCATCCTGTAAAATCTGTTGTGAAGGAGACGGAGAATTTTCGATCTGCCTGCCTTTTTCAAAATCCTGACATTCGATGAAAAATCATCATTTCCCATCATGACAAAAACAGGTTTTTTGAAATGCCTTCTGAACTCTGCCAGTCTTGGGACGAAATACGACTCAAGAAAGAATTTCTGCCCGTTCGGATTCGCCCCGGATGTTATGTCCCCTCCGAACACGAGGAAATCTATATCCCTTTCCTTCCCGAGTTCGAGCATCCTCTCGCAAATTGTCCTCGTTCCGTGAACATCCGTAACGTAAAGGAATCTTGGCATATGCTCACCGCAACATCGAGAGACGAATCGCTTTTGTCATGGACCCGCCGGGATTTCCACAGAGGAAAGATGCAAGAAGGGACGAGGAAGCGAAAACTTCG
>CAZTCK010000043.1:0-6581 GCA_964612625.1 uncultured archaeon
GAGTGGCTTGGACTGGAACTTGCGCTGAGATTTGCCGGGCTTGGGGACGCTGTTCATAATTTATTATGGTTACGATTTGTATAAAAATCACAATCCCAAACCCAGCTGTTTTGCGAGTTTTGCAAACGGCCCCCTTCTGAAGGCCTTCCCCCTGCCTGTCATTCTGAGAACTTTCTTTATCTGGTTGTAGTTTTTCAGAAGCTCCCTCACGTCCGATTGTTTCGTCCCGGAACCCTTTGCAATCCTCTGAATGCGGGACTGTTTTATGATATCGGGGTTTCCCCTCTCCTCCGGTGTCATGGAATCAATCACATACTTCCACTTCTTCATCTTCTCTTCCTGCACATCCAAGAAATCCTTGGGGATTTTTTTGGCAAGAGCCCCTCCCGAGAGACCGGGTATCATACTAAGCACGCTCGATAACGAACCCATTTTCTGGAGCGAACCCAGCTGTTCGTAAAATTCGTTCAGAGTGAACTTCCCTTCCATGAGCTTTTTCGCTGTTTCTTCAGCTCCCGCTTCCTTCGCTTTTTCAAGCAGGCCCTGCAAATCTCCGTAACCTATCAGTCTCGAGACGAACCTCTGCGGGTCGTATTCCTCAAAATCTTCAAGCTTTTCCCCGACCCCTATCATGCGGACATTCGAACCCGAGACGTTCGCCGCTGCCAGCGCTCCGCCGCCCTTCGCAGTCCCGTCAAGTTTCGTGACTATCAGGCCCGTTATGCCCACGAGTTTGTTGAATTCCTCCGCCTGTTTCCGCGCTGACTGCCCTATGTCTGCGGGAATGACGAGGAAAACCTCATCCGGTTTTATGATTTCGCCCAGTTTTTTCAGTTCTTTTGCCAGTTCATTATCCAGCGCATTCCTTCCGGCAGAATCAAATATCAGAACGTTCTCCTTCGCGCGCTCGATCGCCTTTTTCGCTATGTCCTCGGGGTTCTTCCCTTCGCAATAAACCGGGACTTCTATCTGTTTTCCTATCTGCCTTAACTGGTCCTGTGCAGCGGCGCGATGCGTGTCGCATGCGATGAGTGCGGGTGAAAGACCTCTTTTCTTAAACCAGAGGGCGAGTTTTCCGCATGTTGTGGTTTTCCCGCTTCCGAATAACCCTATCAGAAGGATTTTCTGATTCTTGAGCGAGAGCTTACCTTTTTCCTTTCCGAGAAGCGAAACTATTTCATCGTATAATGTTTTCACAAAATATTCCTTCAGCGTCATCCCCTTTGGAGGGCCCTCACCAAGGATTTTGTTCTTTATGTTCTGCGACATCTCGAAAACCAATCGGACGTCAACGTCCGACTGGATGAGCGTTCTCTGGAGGTCTCGTATTATCGATTCCACCGCTTCTTTGTCAACCACGCCGAGTCCCATGACTCTCCGGAACACGTCCTTTATTCCCGTTCCGAACTTCTCCAGAACCATTCTATACACCGACAAACGGATGGACCGCTAAGATTTATAAATTCTCTGTAATATATAAATATTCCAATAAAGGTGATAAGGAACCTTTTGGGGGGAATGTTGGGAGATGTCAGTTACCGGCCGTTTAACGGTGAAGAAAAGGCGAACAATCCAGCCCTTTTTCTGGAGTTCCCCCGCCCGGAAATAAAACCTTCCTACAACCTTCCTGACATCACCAGAAGATACGTCTCTTACGGTATGGGGTCTCTCGCAGAACTTCTTGAAGAACTCAATATAGACCACGGGGATGAAATTAGAACAGGGGAAACGAACTGGGAGGCGACGGACAGGGATATCACGGACGGGATGAAACCTTACGACGGAGCGGAAGAGGAAGAAACAAAAGAGGAAACGCAAGAAGCGGAATTTTACGAATGAGATGGGGCTGCTGGGATTTCCAAACTTTTCCGTGAACGCTTTTGAGGAAGCGAAGACTGGAAAAGGGTTCTTCGAACCCAGGTATACGGGTATCTCTTTTTCATCCGGGTATTTCCCCATCAAAATACCCTCAATGCTCCAATCGCATTTGTCTCGACTGGAGCCCGCCAGGATAGCCAGACTACCTCACAGCCCCATTGTATAAAAATGGTAGACGAGTTGATTTATATTTATTCCCTTTTCGAATACCTTTCCCAAAGGGTTACATGGGCCCGGCGGGATTTCCATAAGCCTTTTTCATAAAAGGCTTAAGCCAAAATGGAGCCACCATCATTCACTCCGTTCATTCTTGGCTTCCATTGGAAAGTTGGCGAACATTGCGCAGCAAAGCTTCTTCTTGAAAGAAGCTTACTTCGAACCCGCGACACCCAGGTGGCTTTTCGTTCTGTCATTAGCTTCCACCGGAAGCTTCAACACGCTTTTAACAGACCGATTAAAAGCTTCACCACCATGGCTTTCGCTCAATCCATGTTCTGGTGCTCTTTGCAGGGGCTTCGAAAAAACGGACTTTCGCCCGTTTTGCCCTGCCAGCTGAGCTACGGGCCCACAATTGTAATAATAGTTGCAATCAACATTTATAAATTATTTTTAACCTTTCTCCCATCCCATAACAAAAAATAAACGCCCCGGCCGAGATTTTCACCATTTCCGACCGTTTTGAACTCGGGTCCTGGGAGCTCTGCAAGCCTCTACGGAAGCGTAAGCTCCTGTTTTCGCTTAAGCCTTTTGGACAAAAGGCTTATGACAGTCCCAGATGAATGGTCCGCTGGTACGCTGGTTTGTGAAATTCCGGCGGACCAGTCGTTAAACCACTACACCACCGGGGCATGGTTTTTGAAAGACACAGCCGAATGCCGTTCAGCTACCCGTATTATTTCTTAATCGCGTTCAATATTTATAAATATTACACGTGCGGGAAAAGAAACAAAAGTGAGCAGCGATCTGGATTTCCCCCCTGTTCAGGAGTACTTTCCAGACCGTCGGGGAGTTTAACTTCCGTGTTCGAATTCCCCCACCCTTTACGGTTTTCCGTGCACGCTTTGGAGGAAGTCAACGACTCCCGTAAAAGGGTGTATGGGAACGGGTGAACCTCCCCGCTTTGGCCGCTCGTAATGTTTATTGAACGCTTGTATATATAAAACTTTTCCCCTTCTTCTCTTCATCCTTCTCTAGCAGGTTTCCTTTCATTTCCATGAACGTCCTGTACGCAAATACTTTTGACTCTGGTGGGTTGTAGGTATTTTCGTCTACGTTCCTTGGAATAAAACCGTATTTCTTCATAAGCCTCCGGTCCTTCGGACTCAGTTTTCCGTCCTCCATTAGGTCACCTCCTCTTTTTTCAAGGGGCTTTCCTGGACCCAGAAACAAATTCGTCCAGACCCGGGAAAGCCCCCGGATCTAGACGAGTATGATGACGAGACCCAAGATGAGTACAAGGGCTGAGAATTTCCTTCCTTTCCCATTGTGTTCATCCCGGGTCATATAGTCTCACGTGATAGCGAATGAATGCAGACCGGAGAAAAACCGGCCTACTTGAGCAGGACAATAACGATTGCCAAAATCAGGCCAAGGATATAAATCTTGCTTTCGTACTTTGCGAAATCTATCCTCATGGAGACCCACTTTTGAAATATTATGTGCGCAAACATATTTAAATATGACGGGATAACATGAGCACCAAAAAAGCTAGGATTCGTAATGCTTTATCTGTCAATATTCTCCTGCTGGGAATCGTAAGTCTCATGAACGATTTTAGCAGCGAGATGATTGCGCCCGTTCTTCCCATGTTCATAACCTCGCTCGGCGGCATGGGGATAATCGTTGGCCTTATTGGCGGTCTCAGGGACAGTATAGCGAGTATACTGAAGGTTGCATGCGGTTACTGGTCGGACAAGACCGGAAAAAGGAAGAATTTCGTCGTGTCAGGTTATTTAACTTCATCTGTTTTCAAACTTCTGCTTTCTTTCTCGAAGGTATGGCCGCATGTTCTCATCTTTGCGGGTCTTGAAAGGGTAGGGAAGGGGTTGAGAACCGCTCCCCGAGACGCGATCATCGCGGACTCCCTCCCGGAGGAGAGGGGAAAGGGATTCGGAATACACCGAACGCTCGACACGCTTGGAGCGATACTGGGATCTATATTTGTTTTCTTCATGCTGTGGTTTTTCGATTTTGATTTCCGTTCGATCATATTCCTCGCCGCGCTCATCGCCTTCCTGTCCCTTATCCCCCTCTACTTTGTGAAGGAGAGAAAAAGAGGGAGGAAAAAAATAACGTTCAGTATAAGTCTGAAAAGCCTTCCTGCCTCCCTCCGGATGTTCATTCTTGTCTCCTTTGTTTTTTCCCTCGCGAATTTCAGCTACATGTTTTTCATCCTACGGGCACAGGGGTTGTTTACGGGAAAGTTATCCATAGGCATTCCCGTCCTCCTTTACATTCTCTTCAACGTATTTTACGCTATGTTCGCCACTCCTTTCGGAATTCTTTCTGACAGAGTGGGAAGGAAAGGGGTTTTGATTTTCGGCTACGCTTTATTCTCGCTCGTCTCGCTCGGCTTCGCCTTCCTTAACTCGTTTTTTGCCCTCGTTTTGCTGTTTGCAATGTACGGGATCGTCCACGCAATAGTCGACGGGAACCAGAGGGCGTTCGTTTCCGATCTCTCCCCGGAAGATTTGAAATCCACAGCGCTGGGAACGTTCCACACCGCAGTCGGTCTCGCCGCACTGCCTGCGAGTGTGATAGCAGGATTTTTCTGGGAATTTTCGCCAGAATTAACTTTCATCTACGGGGGTGCGGTGAGCGCAATTTCCGTGATTCTTTTCCTCGGTCTGAAAAATAAGATTTAATCCCGGGGGTGAGATTCCCAATCCCTTGGTTGCAGGAAGTGCAGAAACTCGCTGGTGGTTTCTGCTTTTGAACTCACGACCTATCGGTTTCCGAGCGACTGCGAGCGGCCAACACGCTCATAAAACCGCTGCTAACTCACAGCGCGAAGGCCTACAGCCGATCGCTCTTAAGCGACTGAAGCAGAAGTTTAGTATGACACAGACTATGTCTGTGCCGTTTCGCTCTTCTGCTTCTTTCGAAATTACCACTGAGCTACCCCGGGATTGCACGATATTGTAATATAAGTAGGCAGCAGAATTTAAAACTATTCCAGCACAATCTGTTTGGAGAATACCCTTATTTTCCTGTCGTCTTCCGTCCTGTACGTCAAATACGCCCTCGGCATTTTAAGCTGTGCCTCTATAAGCGGGCGTATCCTGTAGGTGAGGTAAATTTCACTCCTCGGTTTGATATCGCCGAGCCTCCAGATGAGTTCTGTCCCTGACTCGCTCTCCCTGACTATGGGTTTCGGCCCGTCAAACTCCGGCACAACCTTCCCCAGAGGAGACACCCTGTCCTTCACTATCACATTTTTCAGACCCTTTGTAAGAGCGCCCTTTATCTCGAGAACTATGAGATGCTCATTCCTCTTCCTTATGTACCTCTTCTTTATATTGGGGGTTCTGACCTTAACCGCTCCTACACCAAGAAGGGCGAATATGCAAATCACAGATATGAGAGAACCGATTATGAACGGCAGTCTGCTGATGTTGTAGGTTATGGCCACGCTCTTCCCGACAGCCAGGCCCTCAATCCTCCAGTTGTACTTCATTCCTTCCTCATCCATGTAACTGCTTGTCGGATTCTCCGGGAATTCCACATACTGGTTCGGGGGGAGAGTCTCGCTGAGAACGTAGTCCTCCTCAACATTCCCCTCATTCCTGATGGTTATTATAACCTTATCGCCGAATGGGGTGGAGACTATTTCCTTTTTTCTCACAATCTTGTGAACAGGGGGGATGTAGAATTCTGTTTCCCCTGAAACCCCGTATTCCGGTATGGAGACTTTCACGTCATAACTTCCTGCCAGAAGGTTGCCGGTAGGGATAATCTCGTTCACTTCCTCATTCCCCTCTATCTCTTTTTCAACGTCCAGGGTCTTCACAACCTCTCCCATGCTGTTCAGAATCTCGAAGTGTATTTTCAGGCTCCTCCTGCCCCTTGAGAAAATACCAAGAGAGATTTCAATCTCATCCCCTCTTTTTTCGGTTGACATACCCGTTATTTTGACAGGCATTTCAGGGAGCACCTTTAAGGTCAGCGAATCGGAGTCTCTGTTCCTGCTGTCCTTTTTCGAATACACAAGAACTTCATACTCGTATGAGTTCTCCTCTTTGGGATAGAAGTACAGGCCCACTTCCCTTGTTTTGTAGCCGTCAATCTTCACGTAATAACTCTCGAGGTTCATCCACTCCATGTGTTCCCCGGAGACCGTTATTACGAACTCTTCCGCGTAAGACCTGTCGTTGTAAATTCTTATCGTGTACCAAGCCCTTTCATTCACGCGGGTTTCGTTGTGGGAAGGAATAACGTTTACCCTGACCGCTGATGCGGAATGGGCTATCATGAAAATCGAAAACAGGACACACACAACCAGCAGACCCTTCTTCATACGTTTTTCTTGTAGATTAGATTTAAATTATTTTGCATATGCGGGAAAAATTATAAAGCCGGGGAGACAAATTAAGAAGTATGAAACCCGTGCTGCTCATAAACCTGAAAACATACGAGGAAGGTACCGGAGGCAAAGCGATGGAAATCGCGAAAATCGCTGATTCTTTTGGCAGCGAGGTTGAAAT
>CAZTCK010000044.1:0-6528 GCA_964612625.1 uncultured archaeon
TTAATCCATTTCTCCAGCCCGGATTTCGCGCTCTCCTTTCCGAAATCCAGTTTCATGCCGTCTTTTGCTGCTATCGTGCGAACACCCGTTTGCTTCTCGATCCATTTCGCCTCTTTTTCGGGGTTTGCCCTCACCATGAGCATGCCGAAGTGCTGGAGAACCGCAAGCTTTGGTTTTACCAGACCAATGAGTTTCGCGGCCTGCTCCGTGTTCATATGTTCGGGCCACTTCACACCCCTCGGCCTCAGAACATTCGCTATCAGATAATCACATCCCTCGAAGTATTTTTCCTGCCCCTCGAAGTATTCGCCGTCTCCAGTGTAACCCAGCGTTTCCGAGCCCCTGAACACGAAGCCCAACCCCTTGGGTTCGCCGTGCTTTGTGGGGGTTGCAGTGATTTCAACAGACCCTATTTTCGTTTTTTCGCCTGGTTTAAGGACCTCGTAACGCTCCAGAAGTTTCAGGTGGTAGGGTGAAACGACCTGCCTGTAATCATCCCCGCCTTTTATCACGAATTCATTCCCTATGAGAACCCCGCGTTTTTTTCTCGTGCCATCCGTTAGCGATTCTATGACCATCTCCGCATCCGTGTAGTGGTCGGGATGCGCGTGCGAAACTACAAGACCTGTGAGCTTTCGGAGGTTAACTCCAAACTGCTTTGCCCGGACGAGTGCTCCGGGTCCGGGGTCCACGCATATTCGCTCGTTGTCCATCTCCAGAACAAAACCGCCGGACGCGCGTATCTGCGTCATTATGAGTATCCGCCCGCCTGCGGTTCCGAGGAATATCACTCTCATGAAATCATTATTTAAACGGGTGAATATAAATATAAACCATGAATCTCGATTTCAGCAGAATTTTCGGCACAGCGCTGAGATATCCGCTCAGGGCGGACGTCTTCTTTCCCATGTTTGCGGTTTACACCATTATGAATATAATGCTCTGGTTCATGGGCGAGTTTCAGTCACTATCCCTTCAGTATACTGCAGCCGTATTCGCCATCGGTCTGGCAGGGTGGATTGCGCTCATTTTTCTCATCGGGGTGTATATTGACAATTCCGTGTATTTTTACAGCGGAAAAAGGAAGGATATCCTTAAGAGCGCAGAAACCGGGAAGAAAAGGTTCCTGCCGCTTCTGGCAACGTCCGTCATCATAGGAGCCATCATGGTGGCGTGCATGGGAACCGGGATTTTAATCATGCTGCTGTCACTTGCGTCGCTTCCGTCTTCTGTCAATCTGGTCATGCTGCTCGGCGGACTGGGGATGTTTTTGATTGGGATGGTGATGGCTGTAGTGTTGTATTTCATGATGTTCCTAGCCCCTGTTTTCTGCGTGGCCGAAAAGCGGGGACCGGTCGAATCCGTAAAGAAATCCTGGAGTACTGTGCGCAAAAACAAGCTGAACACCCTTGTTTTCATGATAATCATGGCGTTGATATACTTCGCGGTATCAGCAGTTGGCGGACTGCCCGAAGCCGTTTATACCCTGTCCCTGGGAGAAATCCCTGCTGTCTCCGTTCAGGGTCTCGCATTTCTTCTGGTGAGGGTTTTCTTTTCATCCTACCTCATCCTCTTCGTGATTTCTTCTGAGGTAAATTACTACAGAAGCATAAAGTGAGAATTCCGGCACAACATTTATATAATTCCTGATATAATATCATATCTATTGTGATATTATGGTGATATTATGAAGGGCAGAGCGCTGATGGTTCTGGGTATGTGTCTCGTGCTTGTGTTCGCTGCGGAAATTCCTGGCGTTTCTGCATACGTGTCAGAAAACCTAGAAGTTGTGCTCACCAATCAGAATCCCTACCCGGTGGAACCCGGTGAGGTTGTGGATATAGAAATTTCGCTGCAAAACACAGGGTACAGTGACGCGGAAAACATAATACTTGAGATAGAACCTGAAAGTCCCTTTACACTTCTGCAGGGACAGGAAAGGACAAAGATGTTTTCGCGGATTCCCGCGCAGGACCACGTCACTGCCTCGTACAAACTGCACGTAGACACCAACGCGATATCGGACAATTATGAACTCAAATTTGCATATTACCAGAAGGCCGAGATGGTTAAAAGAACGGACAAGGTTGAAATTTACGTTCAGGGCAAACCCAAACTCATTCTGGAGGGAATCGAAACATCACCCGAACAGATAGAGCCGGGCGATTCCGTGACCCTGACTGCTAGGATAAAAAATGTAGGGACGGGCTCAGCTTCGTTCATGGAGGCGTCATTTGTTTCGAACACAACTTACATACTTCCGGTGTTTTCGGGTGGTCTGTACTATATGGGGGAGATAAAACCCGGGGCAACCGAGGAGGCGAAATTCGAAATGAGTGTTGACAACTCTGCTGAGTACAAAACGTACCTCGGAGTTCTCACCCTTAATTACAAGGATGACAACGGGGAGACCAGAGTTACGTCTTTCTCTGTGGGCATACCCGTGAGGGGGGAGCCTGTTATAGAACTCCTCAGTTCAAAGGTGGAAAATTCAGACCTGAAAGTGGACCTTGAAAACATAGGCACTGCCAAAGCAAAGGCCCTGAAAATCTCGCTTGTGCAGAACGGAGAGGTGAAAGATTCTGCTGTGGCAAGCGAGCTCAAGCCAACCAAGCACAAGACCATACGTTTTCGCGGCTTCGGTTACGGGGAGGCGCTTATAAACGTATCGTACCTGAACGAGAGAAACGAGTTTTTCGTCAAGGAATTTCCTGTTCATGTGAAACCCTCTGCACGCGCGGAGGAGGGGGGAGGAGGAGTGTCCCCGCTGACCCCTGTACTGGTGGTGGTTGTTGTTCTCGAGAGTTACTACATCTGGAGACTGCGAAAGAAGAGAAAATAGCGGGGCTGGTCTAATTTTCGGATGGTGGCATGAAGGAAAAGATGTTTGAACTGAAAGATGTGTGGAAGATTTACAGAATGAAGGGTGTTGAAACGCAGGCACTGAGGGGGGTAAATGTTTTCGTGAGGAAAGGGGAGTACGTGGCCATACTCGGACCTTCCGGCTCAGGAAAATCCACACTTATGCACATAATGGGCTGTCTGGACACGCCGACAAGGGGGAAAGTTTTTGTGGAAGGGAAAGAGGTCTCGAAACTGACTGATGACGAACTGGCGATGATAAGAAGGGAGAAGATAGGTTTTGTGTTTCAGGCATACAACCTTATCTCAGGTCTCACGGCACTGGAAAATGTTGCCCTGCCTATGAGATTTGCGGGTCACGGAAGAAACGAGTCCCTTAAAAAGGCAAAGGAGCTTTTGAAAAAAGTTGGGCTGGAAAAGAGAATGAATCACAAACCAAATGAAATGTCCGGGGGTGAACAGCAGAGGGTTGCAATAGCAAGAGCGCTTGTGAATGACCCGGATGCTATTCTCGCTGACGAGCCCACGGGAAACCTCGATTCAAAATCCGGAAGGGAAATATTCGAACTGCTCGAAACGCTCCACAGGAAGATGGGAAAAACCATAATCGTGGTCACGCATGATATAAATCTTGCAAGGCGTGCCCACCGGGAAATCAGGATAAGGGACGGGAAAATAATATAATACTTATGCTTGAGTTAGCCCTGAAGGATTTGAAGGAACACAATGTTCGTACGCTCTTGACGGCCATAGGAATAGTCATAGCCATAACCGCAATTATTTCCCTCGGGTCGATTTCTGCGGGCGTGAACGAGCTTGTTGCGTCATCCATGAGCTCGATAGGCTCGGATAAGATTTTCGTCATGAAGAGATTTGACCTCTCCGAGATATCAGGGCCGGGTGTCTCTTTCCAGATAGAAGACATAGAAAGGGAAACCGTGGATGCCATACTTTCGCTTCCGGGGGTGAAGCGGGCAGTTCCTGTGATAAGCAAGCAGTTGAGGGGTTTCTTTGAGGTTGACGGCATTGACATGAACGAGATAGATATATTCGGTGCTCAGGATTTGGAATTCGAGGAGGGCGGATGGCCGGAAAATGGGGACAAGGGGGCCGCCATAGGTCATCTTGTGGCAAACGTGCTTGAGGTAGATGTGGGAGACTATATCATACTGAACGGGAAAGAAGTTGAAGTTATGGGCGTATTCGAGGAGGGGTCGGGAGCGTATGACATGGTCGTTCTTATGCCGTACGATTACGCGGAGGAGATATATGAAATGGAGGGGGAGGCAACGCAGATAATGATAGAGCCGGAAGATGTGACCATGGTGGAGGAGATAAAGCAGAGCATAGAGGACGATTTTGATGACCTGGATGCGATGACCATGGAAGACGCGCTTTCCATGTTCCAGGAGATGACGGCTACCATAAACGTGATGACGTTCGGGATAGGGTTCGTTGCCTCGCTTGTGGCGGCCATAGGAATAATAATAACGATGTACACATCAGTTCTCGAGCGGAGGAGGGAGATAGGGATAATGAAGGCCGTGGGCGCGGTGAGGAGGACTATTCTTTTGCAGATAATAGAGGAGGGGGTAATACTTTCCATCCCAAGCGGGATTGTAGCGCTTGGATTGTCGTTCTTTTTCGTTGATGTGCTCAACAAGGTTCTGCTTGGAGGTTCGAACCTCGCCGTGATAACGCTTCCCCTTGCTCTCGGAGCGGTTGCATACGGGATAGTGCTTGCGCTAATCGCAAGTCTTTACCCTGCATGGGTCGCGGTAAAGGTTGACCCCATAAAAGCGATAAGGGAGGGGTAGACCAGTGAAAAGAGGACAAGTCTGACAGAAAGTATTTACAAAGATATGGTGATTGGAAATGATGTGGGAGATGATGCTGAAGGAATTCGGGAGACACAAACTCCGGACCATACTTACCATGCTCGGGGTGACCATAGGGATATTTCTGGTAACGAGCGTGTCTTCGTTTTCCGAGGGGATTGTTTACTACGTGAACGACAGGATATCGCTGACTTCGGGTCTGGTCACCGTGGTTGACAGCGAAGTTCCGGGTTTCATGGTCTTTCAGAGCGAGATAGACCAGTCGCTGGTGGAGGAAGTAAGGAACATACCGGGCGTGGAGAGGGTGGCTGAACTTCTTTACGCGAATGTCGCTGGAGTCGGAAGGGTGGTGGGCTATTCTCCGGACAGCGAGGATATAATAAGAGGGGTCAATATCGAACTTAAGGATGGGAGAGAATCCGAAGAGGGAGCGAAAGAAGTAGAAATAGGGAGCAATTATGCCGACAAGCACGACTACGTGATTGGCGACACAATAAAGATGGAGGGTGTTGAATTTGAAGTAGTGGGCATTGTCGAGGAAACAGGCAGGGAGGAGATAGACGATTCTGTCACGATGCCGCTGAAGGATTTGCAGGAGCTTGTAGGAAAAGAAGGAAAAATAACACTCATGATGATACAGCCGTCTAACCCTGAAGATGCGGATTCCATAGAGCAGACGATAAATGACGATTTTGATGAATTGAAAGCAGCAACGGACAAGAGCATCATGAACACCGTGAACAGGATGCTTTCCCAGCTGAACCTCATGACATTCGCTCTGGGAAGCATAGCGGCTCTGATATCGGGAATAGTGATAATGAACGTTATGATAATTTCAGTTCGCGAGCGAAGGAGGGAGATAGGGACGATGAAAGCGATAGGGGCAACGAACAGGCAGGTTCTTCTTTCCATCCTTCTGGAGGCGGTTGCGATAAGCGTAATGGGGGCGGCAGCAGGTCTGATACTGAGCTTTGGGGGAACAGCTTTTCTCAACTTTGTTTTGTTAACGCCCATAGCCCTGATAACACCAAGACTTATTGCGCAGGGTCTTGTTTTTGCGGTTTTCATAGGTGCGGTTTCAGGAATTCTTCCTGCCCGCCAGGCAGCAAAACTGAACCCCATAGAAGCGCTGAGATACGAATAACTAACCCTTTTCGGCTCCTTGGTAATTTACTTTAATCGTTCAAAAAGCGTTAACGGAAAATAACCCTTTTCTGTTCCTCGATAATATGCTTTAATCTATCAAAAGGCGTTAACGGAAAATAGAACAAAGCGGAGGGTGGGATTTTCACATGGGGACTTTTCCGTAGACGCTTTTGAATAAGCGTCAGCTGTCGGAAAAGGGTCTGTCGAACCCACTTATACCGGTGTCCACAGACGAAAGATGCAGACAGAGTCTGCATCAACCTATCACAGGGTTTCCCCTCATAACACCAGTTAATCCTCACGCAATAGCGTGAGTTTCGCCTCAGTGACGAAGTCACTGCAGCCGGCCACTTCACCACGTACGGTGTTACACCGAAACGTACTGGCCGTTCGGTCACCTCCGCTTTGCAATAATATAATTGGGGCAAAGGTTATTAAAATAACCCTTTTCGGCTCCTTGGTAATTTACTTTAATCGTTCAAAAAGCGTTAACGGAAATAACCCTTTTCGGTTAATCGGGAATGTGCATTAATTTATCAAAAAGCGTTAACGGAAAATTAGATTACCTAGTACGCCTTCGCGAAATAAACTATCGTTTTTGTCCGATTCCCGCAGACCGCACATTTTCCCTCTTTCGGGTGTTCGTCGCTTATCAGCCGGATTGTAGCACCTGTCTTTTCCT
>CAZTCK010000045.1:0-6326 GCA_964612625.1 uncultured archaeon
AACGAAAACATTCGCTCCCTTCTTCGATAGTTTGTTCACTACAAAACGACCGAGAAATCCCGCCCCTCCTGTCACGACGATATTTTTCCCTTCTATTTTCATAGCAGAACACCTTCCAATTACTACTTCCAATCCACCAGACCTGCCCACTTATCCCTGTTATTCGCATACCATTCGATCGTCCGTCTTATTCCCTCGTTCCAATCAACCAGCGGTTTCCATCCCGTTTCTTTATGGAGCTTTTCATAACCAACTTTGAGTTCGTACACGTCGCTTTCACCCGGTCTGAACCTCTCCTTCACCGACCTGACCTTTCGCTTTTCCCAATAACCAAGTTCTCTCCCTATTTTCAGGATCAAATCCGCCCAGTCTTTCATACTTATGTTCTTCCCATATCCGTAGCAGTACATGTCCCCTGGTCTGCCGAAGAGAGCGATGTAAATATGCCCTCTCACACCATCACCCACGTAGCAGAAATCCCTCTTGGGCTCGAGATTACCAAGTAATATCTCATCACGGGATAACGCCTGGGTTATTATCGTTCCCGTGATGTATCTGGGATTTTGTCTGGGTCCGTAGTTGTTAAACATTCGCGTCACGACCGTCGGCAGACCATATCCGTCATGGTAGTTCATGGTTAGAAAATCAGCAGCAACCTTTGATGTTGCGTAAATGCTTTTAGGATTTATGGGTGTACGTTCATGTTGTATGACACAGCCATGCTCATCAAAATCATAGTGATGCTTTACGTCCTCTTTCACGTTACCGTATTCCTCGCTCGTTCCTGCTGTATCGAATTTGAATATGTCCATTCCGCTGTCCACCACACTCTGTAACAGATTGAACGTCCCTATCACGTTGCTCATCAACGTCTCATAAGGCCATAGCCATGACTCACCTACATGAGCTTGTGCAGCAAGATGGAAGATTATAGGTTTTTTGTCCGATGTTTCCGCCTCCTCTTTAAATTTCCCTATCGCTATGTCAACGCTGTGTTTGTCTATAAGGTTCCCGTAATGTGTGGTTATTTTGTCTTTCAGATGTGAAATGTTCCTTATGCCTATGACAGATTTCACCCTTATGAATGCATGAACCTTCGCTTCATATTCAACCAGTTTGTCGAGGAGGTGGGAACCTATAAATCCATCTGCCCCGGTTACGAAGACATGCCGTCCGCTTAACATTCTCCTTATTTCATTCTCCCTCGGGTCCTTTTTCTCCATTATCTCCCACCCTTTATTTTCCTGCGCAGGTAATCGGTTATCATGTGTTCAAGGATCAGATGAACGTCTTCTATCCTTCCGTAGTGGTTGCTGGGGACGATTACGTATTTGTCGAGGAATTTCTTCACCTTTCCCCCGTCAAAACCAAGGAGACCAATTGTTATCGCCCCGCAATCCCTTGCGTACTTCACTGCCTTGATAACGTTTTTCGAATTTCCGCTTCCCGTTATCGCTATCACCACATCCCCCCTGTGCACAAGGTTTCGCAATTGCTGGAGAAAGATATCATCGAATGACAGATCGTTCGCATACGCTGTCAACACAGCAACGTTATCCGTCAGGGAAACGACCCTGAACCTTTTTTCATTATGATCGTATACTCTGCTCAACGTTCCCTTTCCAAGATCGCAGGCAAAATGTGAAGCGGTAGAAGCACTTCCACCGTTTCCCAGGATAAAGATGGTCCTATCGTTAACGTACGCCTTGTATATTATGTCAGTTATTTCTTCTATACCTTTCTTGTCAATATTATCAAAGATCTTCTTCAGCTCCTCAAAGTACTCCGAAGTGAAATCCATTTTAACCATCCCTGTATACTATAACGCTTCCGTGGCTTTCGAACCTGAACGGAACGAGCTTTAACGATTTCAATGCTTTTATAACAGAATTTTGTTTTTTGTGCTCGCAGTATAAAAGGAGAAACCCTCCTCCTCCCGCTCCCAGTATTTTCCCGCCCAGCGCTCCGTGTTTCAGAGCGAGATTATAATACCTCTCTATCAAAGGATTGGTTATTTTCGAGGCAAGCATCTTCTTGTACTCCCAGTTTTTGTGGAGAAGTTCACCGAACCTCGTCAGGTCTTTCTTCATGAGCGATTCCTTCAGTTCAAAAGATAACTCTCTCATCTTATCCAGAAACTCCATCTTCTTCTCCGTATTTTTCCTTTGTTCGTGAAGTATGTCTCTCGCCTTCCTCTTTATCCCTGTGTAAAACAGGAGAAGGCTGTCTTCAAGTTCTTCTTTAAGTGAGCGGGGGATAACGATAAGTTCTGTGTTCACGCTTTCATCCGGATTAAACAGTATGTGACGGAGTCCTCCGTACGCAGAGATGTACTGGTCCTGCTTTCCTATTGGTTCCCTTAAAATCTCTATTTCGATTTTGCATGCCTCCCTTGCGAGGTCTTCCGGGGATTTGTGTTCGTCGAGATACGCGTGCAGGGCATTGAGCAACCCCACTGTGAAAGCGCTGGAAGAACCGAGGCCTGTCGCGCTGGGTATGTCAGCCATCGAGGATATTTCGACTCCCCTGAGAATTCCCGTGAGTTTCAGAGCTTCCCTTATTATGGGATGTTTTATCTTTTCGACATTCGTGACGAGTTCAGTCCGCGAGTATTTGAGGAAAATTTTATCCTTCTCGAAGTAGTCTTTTACAGCAACATACATGAATTTATTTATTGCAGTCGAAACGACTGAACCCTGTCTCCGGGAATAATACGCCCTAAGATCCGTTCCTCCTCCGCAAAAACTCACCCTGAACGGGGTTTTGGATATTATCATACTCTCATCTTTGTTTACAGGTTTTTATTATTAATTTTGCGGCTTCTAAAAGGTTTTTACAGGTATAATCCGGTTTAACTTCAAATTTCCTGTCCTTTCCGCCGCAGCCTGTTTTGACAAGGATCGTTCTGCAACCCGCGTTCTTTCCGGTTTTTATATCCACCGTTCTGTCTCCAACGAACACGCATTTTTTAACGTCGAAGGCGAAGTCCTTCGCTGCCTGAAGGAGCAAACCAGTTTTCGGTTTTCTGCATTCACACTCTATTTTGTATTTTGGATTCTCTCCCGGATAACCTTTATCCGGATGGTGCGGACAGTAGTAGATAGCATCAAGTTTTGCCCCTTCTTTCGCGAGCAGTTCCTCCAGCCTTTCATGAATCTTTTTCAGATCATTTTCCGTACACATGCCCCTCGCTACAACGGGTTGATTCGTAACCACTATTACAAGAAAGCCGTTTTCTTTCAGGAGTTTTATGCCCTCAGCCGAGCCCTTTATCAATCTCAGCTGGGAAGGTTTGTGGAGAAGACTAACCTCCTCATTTATCACGCCGTCCCTGTCCAGGAAGACCGCAGTCTTCTGGAATATCTTCCCATTTTCGTAATCCCTCCTCACCTTTTTGAGTCTTTCCGGTGTTCCCATATCCTTCACATATTCGTTTGTTTCGTATGCGTACAGCGGAACTCCACTTTCTAAAAGCTTTGGGAAGACGTCCTTACCGAAGTCGCAGAACTCGTTTTGAGGAACATAATTCAGAATTGATTTCTTCATCACGTAGACAGCAGCGTTGGTCAGGTTTTTGAATTTCTCTCCCGGTTTTGGTCTCCATATCCTCTTCACCCTTCCGTTTGAATCAGTTTCGACAATATCACTGTCATGCGGGTGGTCGGATTTATGAACAACGAGCGTCGCTATACCTTTCTTTTTCTTGTGGTATTGAACAAGTTTCGTAATATCCATGTTAAGCATCACATCACCGTATAAAAGGATGAAATCCCCATTTATCTTTCTCTCTGCGAACTTCACAGCACCAGCAGTTCCAAGAAATTCATTTTCTTCAGAATAGGTTATGCGAACGCCGAACCTCTTCCCGTCCCCGAAATATTTCTTTATAACGTTGGAAAGGTGCTTCACGCAGAGTATTATGTCTCTCACACCATGCGAACGAAGTAACTCTGTCTGATGTTCCAGAACAGGAAGTCCGCCTATCTTTATCATGACCTTTGGTATTTCGTTTTTTCCCAGTCTCGTTCCTTTCCCGCCCGCCAGTATCACGGCCTGCATGCTATCGCCCGAAATATGTATTTAATATAGCCAGCGTGTTTTAATATTATTTTTAAATGGAATATCACAATTAGAATTATGAAAATACTTGTGACAGGAGGGGCGGGCTTCATAGGCTCGCATATTGCGGATTTCTTGGTTGAAAAGGGTTTCGAAAATGTCTACGTGGAGTACTGGTCCGGGGAAAATCTCGAGAACATCCGGCATTTGGGAGGTAAAATAAAACTGGTTAAGTTCGATATAAGGGATTCGAAAAAAGTCAAGGAAGTCATATCAAGGGTTAAGCCTGACCTCATCTTCCATCTCGCTGCTCAGAGTTACGTTACGGTATCATGGGAAAAACCAAGGGAAACGCTCGAAACCAACATTTTCGGAACATTCAACCTGATAGACTCCGTGATAGAGGAGGGTATAGACCCTGTCATAATCAGCGCGTGTTCTTCGGCGGAATACGGGATGACGTATGAAAACGAGATTCCTATAAAAGAGACGAAGAAATTCAGGCCGATAAGTCCTTATGCGGTGAGCAAGATAGCGCAGGATATGATGTCCTACCAATACCACCAGAGCCACGGCCTGAAAATCATAAGAACAAGGATTTTCAACACAACCGGCCCGAGGAAGGTATATGATGCGTGTTCTGATTTCGCGAAAGGGATCGCAGAGGTTGAATACGGAATTTCGGATTGTTTGAGGGTTGGGAATCTGGAAGGGATAAGGGACATTTCGGACGTGAGAGACGTGGTGAAAGCGCTGTGGTTATTGTATGAGAAAGGCAAACCGGGGGAGGTGTACAACATCTGCTCCGGGAAGGGTATAAAAGTTGGTGAACTCGCAAAAATTCTTGTAAAGATGGCAAAAACGCGGGTTGTGGTAAAAAGGGATGAAAGCAAGATCAGGATCATAGACGATCCCTTATACATCGGGGATAACAGCAAGATACGAGCACTCGGCTGGAAACCAGAAATACCGATAGAAAAAACGCTCCTTGACACACTCAATTACTGGAGAGAAAAATTGAAGGTGCATTCGCCATGAACCTCTCCGTTGTCATTATCACCCTGAATGAGGAAAAACATATAAAGGGGTGTCTGGAAAATGTAAGGAAATTTGCTGATGATATTGTGGTGGTGGACAGCTACAGTGAAGACAAGACGGTTGAAATCGCGAAGAAATACACGAAAAAGGTATATCGTATCGGGAAGATAGGAACCGGGAAGATAAAGAACTTCGGAGTGGAGAAGGCGAAGAATTTATGGGTTTTGAATCTGGATGCGGATGAGAGGGTTCCGGATGCACTGATGAAAGAGATGGAAGAAGTTCTGAAAGACCCGAAATGCGACGGGTACTACATCCCGAGGAAGAGTTTTCTCGGAAAGAAGTGGATAAAGTATGCGGGCCAGTGGCCTGATTATCAGTTAAGACTCTTCAGGAAGGACAGGGGAAAATTCCAGGAGAAACTCGTTCACGAAAGGGTGATACTTGAGGGGAAAACGGGCAAACTGAAAAATCACTTAATCCACTACAACTACGAAAGCTGGCATCACTTCGTGAATAAAAGAAACTGGTACACCACAAGGGAGGCGCAGGACCTTCTGAAGAAGAAATTCGTGTGGGTGTATCCGTGGAGTGTGATAAAGAAATTCTTCAGGAAGTACAGGGAATACCGAAAGAACAACAACTCCATCATAAATTCATATGTTATGGCCAGGAGCGTGCTTGACAAATATCATCTGAAGTTCACAGTCCCTTTCAAACCGATATTCGCTTTCCTCCGGTTCTACCTCGTCCAGCAGGGTTTCAGGGACGGGTTCTACGGCCTGGCGTGGGCATTGGGGTGCGCATATGACAACTTCATGAAATACGCAAAGTATCACGACATGAAGAAAGGGAACGAAAAGGCGTATGAGAATCTTGTTAAATAGAAATCATCCTTCCACCAGTCCTCTCTCAACAAGCTCTTTCGTTGCATCTTCCACTTTGTCCACTGCTTCCGCCTGCTTTCCCCATTCCACGAGTTTTTTCATGCCCTCTTCGAATGTGAACTTTGGGCAGAAACCTATCTTCTGTATTTCGGTTATATCAGCGAAGCAGTGACGTATATCGCCCGCCCTGTATTTATTCACCACCTCCGGCTCGATATTCTTTCCGTAGAGTTTCGCCAGCACATTCGCCACTTCCAGTATGCTTGTTTTTTTCCCGGTTCCGACATTCAGGGCTTTGTAATTTGCCTGACTTTTTTCCATGGCAAGTATATTCGCTTGGAC
>CAZTCK010000046.1:0-6136 GCA_964612625.1 uncultured archaeon
GAATACTGTGTGGAAGGGGTCTGCGGGGCGGAGTGCGATGAGGATTCGGATTGCGTATGTCCGCAGGACGGGTGTGTAGGAGTGGACTGGTACGATTACCCTGACTACAGCAAATGCTCGGGAGGGTGCGAATGCGGTACGTGCGAACCAACGATTTCGTACTGCGACCCCAGATGTATGGGAGATTGCAGGGTCGAGGTTATGACGGGCCATGATATGAAACCAAGCTGGGGGTATCCATACACAGCAACGGATGATATATGGATAATGGCAATTGATGTCAGCAACGGGGCGTGCGATGGTTTGTCCATTCCCATAAGGTACTGGTGGTGCTCGTGCCCATGGAAAACTCCGGACCAGAGCGCAATAGAAGTAAACAAGAGCGAATGGTCGGCGAAATACGACAGGTTGTGCACGGCAAACGCGGCAGGTTCTGACAACCCGACCAGCAGTCTGGAGTGCTCTCCTTGCAAAGTGAAAACACGTCTCGTAAGGTTCCCGGAGGATAACGGCAAGAAGTTCTGGACAAACGTTGGCGGATGTGAGGGAACGTTCCAGATAGACATCCGCAACTATTATGGATGTTACGATATGGTTTATCCGAGGGCCCTTGCCTGCGCAGGTTCATGCGAGGACCATCCATACTGAAAAATTTTTATTTAAATACGCACCCGAATTTATTATTGCGTGATTTTATGCCAGACAAAAAAATTCAGGAGAAATATGTCCTCTACCAGTTATTGGCGCAGAATCTCGAAGCCCTGAAACAGCAGTTGCAGATAATAGAGCAGCAATTCGTCGAGACCAGAACCACAATGGAATCCGTGGAGAACATAGAGAAAACAAACGAGAAAAATGACATTTTTCTTTCCATAGGCAGCGGATGTTACGGAAAGGGGAAAATAACCGACAGAAAAGATATACTCGTAAATGTAGGTGCCGGGATACTGATAAACAAAAAAATAGCAGATGCCAAATCATTTCTGAGGGAAAGGATTAGCACGCTCGAGAGGATGGCCAGGGAGATACAGGGGGAAATGGAACTCGTTGCAAAACAGATGAACGAACTCGGAATTGAGATACAGGAACTTGCACAGAAAGAAAAATCGTAATTTTATACAGGTTTGACTATATATATTAATATGATAATCCTCCTCCTTTCCGTGCCGCTCGTAGTTTTTTCCGTTCTCGCGATACGCTCCGCAGACCTGCTGCTCTCTGTAATATACCTGGCGGTAATATCCTTAAATCTCGCCGCCATCTTCCTTCTGCTTCAAGCACCCGATATAGCAATAACAGAAGCCGCTGTGAACGCAGGACTTACAACCCTGATTTACGTGATAGCCATAAAGAAGTCAAGGAGGTATGAAGAATGAATCCGAGAGATGTGCTATTCTTCCTCTGCCTCGCAGTCCTCTTTGTTATGATAGCCGGTGTTCTCTTTCACGAGGATTTCGGAAGGTGGGACAGCAGAAGCGTGGCAAATTACTATCTGGAGAGGGGAGCAGAAGAAACCGGTTCGAGCAACATAGTGAGTTCCATAGTGTGGGATTTCAGGGGTTTTGATACACTGGGGGAAGAAACCGTCCTGTTCACCGCTGCCGTTGGTGTTTTTACCGTGATAATATTCGGTTTCAGGAGAAGAAAGAGGTGAGGTGATGGATGTCATAGCCAGAACTGTTGTGAAGGGTTTGTTTCCATTCATAATATTGCTCGGACTTTTCGTGATGTTTCATGGTCATCTCACGCCAGGCGGTTCTTTCCCGGGAGGTGCTATCGTTGCTTCAGGTTTTGCTCTTGTTGCGGTGGCATTCGGAGTGAAGAGTGCAGAAAAACTCATAAGGGAGGAAACAGTTCACATAGTTGAGGGTGTTGTGGGCATGGTGCTTGTCTTTCTCCTCTTGTACGAATCATTCATAAGGAAGAGTGTTGTGGTCGAAACGGGGATGTTCGGACTTTTCAGTTCACCCGAAATCCTTCTGCTTAACGTTGTTGGGGGTGTAATGGTTGTATGCGCGCTGATACTGATAGTGTTTTTGATGATAAAAGAGTGAGAATATGCTCGAAATAATGATGGTAAGTCTGATAATGGCAGTGATGGGGATATACTGTACGGTCAGAAAGAAAAATCTCATAAAAAAGATAATTGGTCTGGGCATTTTTACAAACTCTATACATCTCCTTTTAATCTCCATAGGGTTCAGGAAAGGGGGAATAGCACCAATTATAACCCCGGACAACACAGGAATTTTTGCAGCGCATGCGGTTGACCCGCTTCCGCAGGCTCTTGTCCTGACATCCATAGTAATACAGCTCAGCGTTACAGCACTTGCTCTCAGCATAACCATACTTGCCTTCCGTCACCTGAAAACTCTGAACACCGACAGGATGAACAAACTGAGGGGTTGATATGTTGGAATACGCGGTCGTCATATTGATAATCTCGTCCTTCCTGATGCTCGTCCTGAAAAGGGATGTTATAGCCATATTTGCAATACTCTTTTCTTTTTTCATGATGACCTTCCTGTTTCTCCGCGGCGGGTCAGAAATAGTCATGTTCGGGGGATGGGTCCCGCCCTTCGGGATAGTGTGGTTTATGGACGGGTTCAATCTCCTTATAGGATTTCTGATAGCCGGAATATGCTCGCTGGTTGCTGTGTATTCCAAAGGATATATAAAGGAGAGGAAAGAAAGGTTTTATACGCTTCTCTGCCTGCTGACAGCCGGTTTGCTCGGTGTCTGCCTGACAGGAGACATCTTCAACATGTACGTTTTCTTCGAAATCCTCTCTGTGGCTTCATACGGACTGGTCTCGTTCTTTCTTGATGAAGATTCAATCGAGGGTGCGTTCAAATACCTGATAATGGGGTCTTTTGGCAGCTCATTTGTCCTCCTTGGAATAGCCCTGATTTACGGGATGGCAGGAACCCTAAACTTTGCCGACCTCGCCGTGAAAGTTTCCCCTTCTCCTGCGTTTATGGCAGCACTTGGAATGATAATAGGAGGTTTCTCCCTGAAGGCGGCTTTAATACCCTTTCATGCATGGAAACCTGATGCGATTGAAGGTACACCCGCCCCGGTGGGTGCTGTGTTCACGTCCGCATCTTCAGCAATAGGTGTTTACGGGATAATAAGAATACTCTTTGTTTTCGGTCTACTCGGGATGAACACCGCCCTGATAGGGCTTGGCGTCTTCACCATGGTTATAGGGGCTCTTCTTGCGCTTGTTCAGGTAAATGTGAAGCGTATGCTGGCGTATTCGGGTATCTCACAGATAGGATATATAGTCATGGTGATGGGATTCGGAACTACGCTCGGCATAACCTCTGGCCTGTACCACATACTGAACAATACCATCATAAAGGGTCTTCTTTTTATGAGCGTAGGATGCGCGATATACCTTACAGGCAAGGAGAATCTGAACGAGATGGGTGTTAAGAGCACGCCGCTTCTCATATGTACCGGTGTGGGTGTTCTCTCTATGGCGGGAATTCCTCCCCTAAACGGGTTTGTTTCAAAATTCCTCATATTCATGGCATCATGGGAAATCAATCCCATGCTAACAGTACTTGCAGTAATCACTTCAGCCATAACCCTGGCATACGGGCTGAAAATATTCTCTTCCATATTTCT
Organism: uncultured archaeon; assembly: GCA_964612625.1. Classification (GTDB taxonomy): domain Archaea; phylum Aenigmatarchaeota; class Aenigmatarchaeia; order QMZP01; family QMZT01; genus CAZTCK01. Next base: position 3,634 of record CAZTCK010000046.1, read on the forward strand.
GACCAGCAAAAAGAGTAGCGGGAAGATTCCGGGTGTTATGATGATTCCTGTTATAGTGCTGACTCTTCTGTGTATTATAATTGGTGTTTTCCCCCAGCTTGGTCTGTCTGTTGTTGAGCCTGCAACGCATGCTTTATTAAATCAAAATCAATATATAAGTGCCGTGCTCGGTGGTGGGTGAGATGTTCGAATACTGGTCGCTTTTCACATCAACATTCTTGTGTTTTGCAGGAATTGGTTCTGTTATCTACCTTCTGGGAAACAGAAAATCCAGATTCGAAGAAAAAAAATACGAAACTTATACGTGCGGTGAGCCGTTCCCGGAAGTTCGCATAAGTCCTGAAAATTTCTACATCTCCCTAAAAACAGGCCTGGGTATAAGAGAGGTTCGCGAGGCCCATACGGGAAGGATTTCGGACTATCTGCTCTGGTTCCTTATAGGTCTTGTTATCGTCATATTCATGGTGCTGACCATATGAGAGAAGAAATGATAAGACCTGATTTGGAGAAGATGAAAAGGGAGAAAGGCCTTATTAAGTCGTTTGCGAAGTACTGCAGAAAAAAATCACCATGGATTCTGCATCTGGGAGGAAGCGGGTGTAACGGATGTGCAATCGAGATTCTTGCCGCGCTCACACCAAAATACGATGTTGAAAGGTTCGGAATTCTGGCTAAGGGTTCTCCAAGGCATGCGGACATACTGATAATAGAGGGGCCGGTAAACGTGAAGATGAAAGAGAGGATCAAAACAATCTATGAGCAGATGCCTGAACCGAAATATGTGATAGCATTCGGAGCGTGTTCGATATCGAAGGGTGTGTTTTACGATTGTTACAACGTTGTAGGACCGCTTGACAGGATTATTCCGGTTGATGTTTACGTCCCCGGTTGTCCGCCAAAACCCGAAGCCCTCATACAGGCATTAGTGAAGATAATGGAGAGGATGTGAAATGCACGTGGAGAGATATCTAAAGAGGATGAAAGCGAAGAGGGAGGGAAATGATTACTGGATCAACCTTGAAAAAGGAGAACTTCGAGAGGTTATAAAACATTTGAAATCGCTGGGTGTTTACAGAATTTCATCCATCTCCGGGGTTGATGTCGGGGAAAAAATAGAAGTTATCTATCACTTTATCCACAAAGACAAGACAATTAACCTCCGTATATCTGTGAATAAAAAGAGATGTGAAGTTGAAAGCATAACGGACGTGTATCCGGGAGCGAACCTGTTCGAAAGGGAGCTTTACGAGATGCTGGGCGTCCGCATTCGCAACCACCCGAATCTGAAAAAGCTGTTTCTTTCGGAAGATTCACCTAAAAATCCGCTCAGGAGAACATGAAGTTCGAAATCGCGATTCTGATTCTGATGGTTTTGATTGTGTGGTTTCTGATAAACCCTGTTGGGAGGTTCGGTCTGCATTTTTTCGGTTTCACGGTTTACAGCCATATTCCCCTCCCCTACTACGATATAAAAATTCATACTGACGGCTCGCTTTCGCTCAGGGATGAAAAATCACACAACATATCATTCGAAGACGTAGCAGACCTCGTAAAAGAGAACCCGGAAATTCTGATAATCGGGACCGGATACAGCGAAATGGCGAAGGTGGACGGATCAGTTAAGCGAATGAACATAAGTATCGAAACGTACGAAACCGGCCTGGCGATAGAGAAATTCAACAGGTACAGAGCGAAAGGAAAGAGAATCGCCGGGATTTTTCACACAACGTGTTGATTATCTGAACCCTATTGCGTAATACGCGACCACGGATGAGTTATCGCCGGTCGCGTCACCCGAATCCGTGTGGTTTATCACCTCGACTTTTTTCAATCCGAGTTCCTTCGCCACGTGCATTACGACGGCGATAGGCCCGAAACCGCAGACCGAGGCGTCAATCTCTTCGAGAACGCGGAAAAACCCCTTTGTATCGAGCTTTCGTATTTTTTCTATCGCTTTCCTGTCTTTTTCTTCCGCTGTTTCCCTCGGCAGGTAATGGGAGAAGTCAGAAGAAGCGATAACACTAATCGGTTTGTTTCTTATTGTTTTTGCTATGTGTTTCCCGAGCGTTTCGCATTTCTTCAGAAATTCGTCCGAGTAATCAAGATTTGTTATGGAGATGGGAACCATTTGAAAACTTTTGAACCGGTATTGCAGGAATGGCAGCTGAACCTCGATAGAATGCTCGTGAATGTGGGCGAATTCGTCCTCATGAATGACACCGGATTTTTTGATATCATTTGCAAGTTCGCTGTTTATTTTCACATTCCCCAGCGGAGTCTCCCATTCACCAGAAGTCATTATGGAGAATTCGCTGCCTATCGCGTTATGATTTGGGCCGAGTATCACAAAGGTCTTCGAGGGCTTTAACGAGGATATCGCAAATGCTGCTGTCTTCCCCGAGTATTCGTAACCAGCATGCGGGGAAATAACACACCTGAATTCACCCTCTTTAGTTCCGCTGAACAGATTAGAGAGCATCCGCTCCAGCGAATCCTTCGAGAA
>CAZTCK010000047.1:0-6052 GCA_964612625.1 uncultured archaeon
CAAATTTTAAACATGGACGAGGGAAAAGAAGAAACTCCTCCCGTTTCGCCTCCTGCCACGATCTACCCCGGGATCGCCGGCAAGCCCGAACCCGAAAATCCCCCGTGCCAGTGGTTTCTCAGCGATAACGAGTTTTGCGACAAAATCAAAAAGGTTGTGAAGTGCGGAGGGGATGTGAAGAAGTGCCCGTTCTGATCCGCGTGTTGTGGGCATGAATCATGCGAATTCTCAGACCAGCCGCTATTTTTATACCTGTTCCCCGAAATTATTTACATGATTATCGGTGTGGATATCGGGGGGTCGACAACACAGGGCGTTCTGGTAAAGAACGGGAGGATAACGGGTTTCGTTTCGATACAGGCAAGTGATGAGCTCGCGTCAGCAGCGGGCTGCATCGGGAAGATTCTCAGCGGGAACGGGGTGGAAATCGAGCGGATAAAAGCAGTGGCAGCAACAGGCGGAGGTTCGCGCTCGCTCGGAAAGAACATACTCGGAATTCCCGTTCAAAAAGTGGATGAGATAAAGGCGATGGGTTTAGGGGGGTTAACCCTCACCCGGAAGAAAAAGTGTTTCGTGGTGAGCATAGGGACGGGAACAGCAATGGTCGCTGTGAGGGATTCGGGAAAGAAAATAACACACGCCGGAGGAACAGGCGTAGGCGGCGGGATGTTAAAGGGATTGTACAGGCTCCTTCTCAACAAGCACGATATAAACAACCTTGAAGTCCTCGCGAGGAAGGGGAATTTGAGAAAGGTCGACCTCACGGTGAAGGACATCGTAGGAAGGGGGATAGGGAAACTCCCGCCGAACGCGACCGCAGCGAATTTCGGGAAATTAACCGATGACGCAACGCAGAATGATATAGCACTGGGTCTGATAAATCTGGTCGCGGAAGTTGTGGGGACGCTTTCCACCTTCGCTGCGAGAAATTACGGGCTTGAAAAGGACATAGTGTTCATAGGCAAGGTCACGAGAAACCGGACGCTCATAAGAAAACTCCAGCAGGTCGTCAGAACGTTTGGTGGGCGCGCGCTCATCCCTTCAAAGGCGGAGTTCGCCACGGCAATAGGCGCGGCGAAGGCGGTGATGTGAATAAAACATCATCTGTATTCTGTTCTGCACTCTGACCTCATTCCGCAATTTCACTCTTTGGTTTGGAAGAAAGTTGATAAATAGAAGAAACCAAATAACCAAATTAGGGATTGGGTGGTCGTCCTGGACGAAACAAAATCGCGTCTGGTTTCGGGTTCGCTCTTCGGATTTTTCCAGACCCTTCTCATGGCCTTTGCCATGCTCATACCCGCGATGTATTTTTCCTCACTCGAAATTTCAATCGTGGTTTATGCGTTCCTCCTCTCGATAGGTGATGTTTTTTCGTTTGTGATGAAACCGGTGATAGGGCATCTCACAGACAAGCACGGAGAGAGAAAATATCTTATCCTCGGAGGGTTCGTGTTTTTCTTTTCCCTCTTCCTCATAGGCCAGACCTCAAGCGTGGTGTGGATAACATTTCTGAAGGTAATTTCGGGCGTGGCGAGCGCGCTCGTGTTCGTAGTGGTTATTATCTACTCTCTCAGAATGGTGAGAGACAGGCCCGACAGCAAGGTTGGTTTTTTCGGGGGGATCAGCAACCTCGGATGGGTATTCGGTCTGCTCATACCCGGAATCTTCATCGACAGGTTTGGCGTGCAGCCCGCGTTTTACCTCATATTTGCAGTCGGGGTCATATGGGTTTCATTAATGTTCAGATTCGCGAAGAGATACGAAAGCGAAGTTTCGGTGAGGCCGTCGTTCTCGTTTGCGAAAAAAATCCCTGCTCTCATCATATTCAAGACCATGGACCTCGCGATGTTTTCAGCGTTCCTCTTCTTCTTCGTCCGCTACGCTTTGCAGACGCTTGGTTTGTCAAGGAGTGCGGTTTCGTTTGTGGTCGTGGTCGAGGTGATAGCGTTTGCCCTCGCGAACTTCGCGATAGGGAAGGTTTCGAACCGGTCCCTGAGGAGACACTGGGTTCCGTTGTGTGCGCTTTTCCATTTGCTTGGGGCGACAACCATGTTCTTTGCGACCTCACTCCTCCATTACTATCTCGTGAGCGTGTTCATAGGGATAGCGGGCGGTTTCGTGGATATCTGGATATACTCGGAGATAAGCGAGAAATTCGGAACGAATGAGAAGGGGAAAGTCATCGGAACGCTCGGGTGGAGCTACGACCTCGCGACGATACTCGGGGCGCAAATCCCTGTGATATTCCTCTCGCTTGGATTCGGCGTGTTCGCCTCGCTTTACGTGTTCCCGGCCGTGATAGCGATGACATATTTCATGATGAGAAAGAGAATTTAAAGTTTAACTACTTCCTCCTCTGCTGCACAACCACCCTCTTTGGGTAAGGAATCTCGATTCCGTTCTTGTCGAACGCTATCTTTATCTTCTTCATGAGCCTTACCTTCTTGTCCAGAATGTTCTCGTTTTTTGTCCATGCCCTTACTTCAAGGTTGACAGAGAAGTCCCCGAAACCCGTGACAACAACGGACGGCTTCGGGTCGTCCAGAAAGTCCGGGTCTTTCTTTATCAATTCAAGAATTATCTTCTCCGCCTTCTCGAGGTCCGCTTCGTACGCTATCCCCACGGGAACGCTCACCCTTCGCGTCGGTTCGCGGGAGTAGTTGATAACTATGGCTTCAGCGGTTTTCGAATTGGGGATGGTTATGACTTTGTTGTCGAAGCCCTTTATTATGGTCTTCCTCAGGTGAATATCCACAACCCTCCCGACATTCCCGTCTATCTCAACAACATCACCTATGTTGAACGTCTTGTCCATGTACAGGAAGATTCCGGAAATGAGGTTTGAAAGCGTATCCTTGGCTGCGAATCCTATCGCGAGTCCGGCGACGCCTGCCCCGGCCAGGGCGGTGAATATGGCACCTTCGATTCCAAGGATTTCGAGTATAACAATCACCGCAGCGAACCATATTCCGTATTTAATCGCCCTCTCTATCAGGAGGTGGGTCTGCTCGGACCACTGGACGCTTTCGACCATTTCGTCAAACTTCCGCACGATGGGGGAGAAGAGTTTGATTGCAATCTTCGCAGCGGCCAGCGTCACGAGTATCCACACTATCTTGATAAACCATTCGTTCTGGAGAATCTGGTTAAGGACCTCTGTGTTAATCATAATAACTTTTATTCCGGACCGGGCTTAAAAATCTTTTCTTCTGCCCGCGCGTCCTGGATTCCGTGCCTCTCGCAACACAAAACCGATATGCTCCGGACCACAGATAAGTTTATAAATCTTGTTTTCAACATTTAAACGTAATGTACGGATGGCCAGGTGTTGGGAGCGGCGCCTGGTCGACAGAAACGGAAGAGACCTACAGGCCCCTGAAAGGATTCGGCAATTACGGCTTGCTGCCTGTAGGCAATGAATACGCGGATAGACACTGGGAAGAGGAAAAGAAGGAGATAATCCGTGACTTGCGGAAGCTGCGGGAAAACGCAGTGGCTGCTTCTAAAAAGGCGGGGGACATAACAAAGGAAGTATACGAATGGACAGGTCCGTGGGGGGCGAGCACGCTCGGCTCAGCCATGGCTCTCCTGTACGTATGCCACGAGCACCCCGGAGACGTGTACGGCTGGCTGAAAGGGCCGCTGCTCACATCTCTCCTGGGTTCGCTCACCAAACTCGCAATGCGTGCGGAAAAGAAGATGAAGTCCTACATACAGGAGAAGAAGGAAAGAGGTTACAACGTACAGAGAGAGGAGCTCAGGAAGGAGTACTTTGATTTCAGGAAGGAAATGAAGAAGGCATTCGAGAACAGGGGAGGACTCGACGAGGAGATAAATGCGAAGTACGTGATTGGCGTGGACAGGTTCACCAGAATGCTGGGAAAGAAGGAAAATCCTGAAGTTATGAGAAAAGAGCTTGACAAAATAAAGGAGAATCTTAAAAGGTATCTGGACACACTGACAGAAAAACCGGATTACACACCGGACAGAAAGTTCGGTGAGCCCGATGATTTCGGGTATTGGGATGCGCTGAGTATGGTTGCGTAGCATGCGGGCAGACAGCGTCGGCTAGGTGCCGGGAATGAAAAGGACTTTTCAGTAGTCTGTGCTATAAAGCTCGTAACCGAGAGACACCTCCGGCACTTCCGTGGACATCTTCCTTTCCTCCTCAGTCTGGGCTTCTGCGAGATGCGAAATCTGCGCTACTACGGCGTTTATCGAATACTCCACTATTGCCCTGCTTCCATTCGCGTCTCTGTCAAACGGCTCTGCGTTTTCCACTTTTCTTACAACCTTTGCGCCCAGGCTCTGGTGAAACCGGAGTGTTGGCTCGAAGTCCCTCGTGTAGGCGCAGAATATTTCCGGATTTCCCTTCTCCTCTTTCATCCTGTACCCTCTTAAAAGCGTATATCCCACAAGGTTCTTGCCCACTCCTCTCACACCCTTTGTCTTCAGACCGCTCCGGGAACTTATCTCCGGGCATACCAGTATGTTGCCGTCCGGGTCATGGGTTCTGTTTGTTCCGTTTCCCGTAAGCACAGCATAGCTGTCGAAGACCGGATTTTCATACCACCTTCCCTTTCTCCCCGCCTTCACCAAGAGCGGGCTTATGTATGCTATTATCCCCATCCCGTCCCTGAAGGCAATGTTCTGCAAGTCCCGGGAATTCCTGTACCTCTCGTCGAATTGCTCCATGATTTTCTTCTTTATATCTGCCTCTCTTGTTATCCCCTCTTCCTCGAATTTTTTCCGGATAAATGGCCAGCGTCTGATTTTCAGCTCGTAAAGTTTCTCCAGAACTTCTTCGTAGGAGTATTTTTTCGTGTCAAGAATTTCGGATATGGGGAGGTAATGTATTCCCTGAAGAACTATCATAGGAGTATGTGGGATTCCAATTTTTTAAATCTGCCGGTTTCTGGTTTCGAAAACAGGTCGTTTCCGGAGAGCGACAGTATACCTCTAAGATGTCTTTCTTATTTCGCTGCAGAACCCGTAGATTTCGTATGTTCCGTGATATTTCTTGAATTCCCCTTCGAACGCAATTTCTTCCCCTTTGGTTACCTTCGTTTTTCCGTATTTCGTGGAGCAGAATATTCGAATTTCTTCCTCCCCGTCCGAAATCATGAACTGCTGATAAACAAAGCCTTTTTTCGAAACATAATCTTCGAGTACTTTTGTAACTCTTCCTTTGACCAGAACGTCTTCCCCCAGCAGGACTTTATCGAAAACCTCTGAGACCGGCAACGGGACTGATTTGCCCGGAAACGCATCCGTGGCGGAGGGTATCCAGACTGCCAGAACATCCAGAATCAGGAAAATCGTTACAACCACTGCCCACTGTTTTATGGAATTCATTTTAGAGTTTTTGCTGCACAGAATAAGAAATTATGTTTAAACCCCCCGCTTTTCCGCTTTCTATATCTCCAGTTCCCTGCCCTCCAGGATCTCGACCTTCGTCTCGCTTTGGGATTCGACTTTTTCCCTGAACTCGTTTGCATCCGCCTCCAGACCCTCAAGGAAGTTGTAGTGCATGGGTATCGCAATTCGCGGTTTCATGGTGAGAATTGCTTTCACTGCATCATCCGTTCCCATGGTGTACGTTCCGCCAATCGGGATGAGAACCGCTGTCAGACCCTGAAGCGAGGACATCTCGGGGATGAAATCGCTGTCCCCTGTGTGATATATTCGCTTTCCCTCGGATTCTACTATGAACCCTACTCCCTCGCCCTTCGGATGGAAGGGTTTTGAGAGGTTGTAGGCATCCACTGCATAAATTCGGATACCCTCAATTTCGAAAGAATCGCCGGGCTTCACGACCCTGATGTCTCCGGAAAGTTTGCTGGCCGCCTTTTCCGTTGTGATTATCTTCGTATCGCCCTTCCGTATCTCTCCGACTTTCGAAGGGTCGCAGTGGTCGTAGTGGTCGTGCGTTATGAGGATTATGTCTGCGGGCGGCGAACCCTTCGGAAGAACATACGGGTCGATATATATGGTTTTCCCTGAGGTCTCGATCCTGAAGCTTGCGTGCCCCAGCCATGTGATTTTCATA
>CAZTCK010000048.1:0-6030 GCA_964612625.1 uncultured archaeon
GGATTCAGGATAATCTTTTGGAATTGTTCACTATTTTCGCGTATTCTCGGGCATGCCGTGTTCACTATCACATCAATATTCAGACCTGAAAGTTTGTCCGGTGTTAGCTGGTCGCACACGAGTATATACGCGCTCTTCCCTTTTCTTTCGAGGATATGTTTGATTTTTTCAGCACTTTCAAGGTGAAACTGCCCTGCCTTCGCCGAGACCACAACACCGAAATTTCGAAAACCTCTGGCCTTCTGGATTCTCATCACTCTTTTGATTTCGAGTTTCTTCTTATCCTTCAAAAGATTTTCAAGTGTTCCCCTTTCGATATCCAAGAACAGGACAGGCTTTTCTGTCTTTTCCTGCAGTCCGAGGGGATGGAATCTTCCGGAGCCAATGAAGAGATATGCATCCACAAGATTTTCGAAACGTTTCGCATTTGAGACATCGCATCCCAGAACATCCCCGCCTGCATAGACTTCGAATCCGTTTTCCTCAAGAAAACCCTTCACCCGTTCCAGGTTTTTCACGAATTGCATGGTCGTGATCAGGCAGAGCTTTTTGAATTTCAGGCCTTTTATCCACTTTTTCAGCAACGGGACGAAATCAAAATCCATGAAGTATTCGTAATACAAGACCGGAACCTCTGTCTTAAGACCGAGGTCTCTGTGCCCTATATGCAGGAGAATGTCGCATCCCATCATTTTCGCCTCTTTATCGCGGAGATCACAACCTCCGAAGCAGGGCTCTATCGAAAGCAGGACTTCTATACCGTTTTTCTCCAGAAACCTCATGAGTTCGAACACGCTTCCTTTCAAACCTTCCGGTACCTGAATCAGAATTTTCTTCGCTTTCTTTCCTTTCAGCATTTCGAGTATTTCCCTTCGACTTTTTGAATCGAACATATTCTTAATTTGGGAATGGTTTTAAAATGTTAAACAATCAACGTAAACGAAGGCGAAGATTTAAAAACAACCGTCCGCAAAATTAGACCATGAATTCGAAATTTGACGGATTTTACAAAAAACCCGTTGAGGAGAGGTTAAAAATACTCAAAGAATTTGCCGGCCTTGCAGACGACGAGGTTGAAATCCTCCGAAAAACCGGCGCGCTTGACCTCGAAACAGCGGACAGGATGATCGAGAACGTGGTGGGCACAAGCGAACTTCCTTTCGGTCTGGGCCTCCACTTCCTTATCAACGGGAAGGAATATGTCGTGCCCATGTGCATCGAAGAGCCATCGGTTGTCGCTGCTGCCTCGTACGCAGCGAAACTCGCCCGCCCCTCCGGAGGTTTCAAGACGTGGAGTGATGAGCCCATAATGATAGGCCAGATACAGATTCTCGGTTTCAAGGATTTCGAATCTGCGAAAAAGACGATTCTAGAAAACAAAGAAAAACTGCTTTCAAAGGCGAATGAAAAGGACTCCATACTCGTTAGTCTGGGTGGCGGAGCAAAGGACATTGAAATCCGAAAGATAAACTCGGAAGCGGGAGAAATGCTCATCGTTCACCTTCTTGTGGATGTTCGCGACGCCATGGGAGCGAATGTTGTCAACACCATGTGTGAAAGGATATCACCACTCCTGGAAGAGCTCACCGGTGGTTACACGCGGTTGAGGATAATATCCAACCTTGCGGACAGGAGGATTGCAGGTGCGAGGGCCGTATGGAAAAAAGAGGAGCTTGAAAAGTCAACAAAAGGGTTGATGAAAGGGCACGAGGTGGTTGACGCAATACTTGAGGCGTATCACTTCGCCCTGAATGACCCGTACCGCTGCGCCACGCACAACAAGGGTATAATGAACGGGGTGGATGCGGTTGTGATAGCGACTGGAAACGATTTCCGGGCGGTGGAGGCCGGGGCGCACGCCTACGCAAGCATATATGGAAAATACAAACCTTTGACGAGATACTACAAAAACGAAAACGGTGACCTGGTGGGTGAGATAGAAATGCCTCTTGCTGTAGGAACGGTCGGGGGGGCAACAAGAACGAAACCAGAAGCAAAGATTGCGCTAAAAATCCTTGGCGTGAAGACAGCGAGAGAGTTATCTGAGGTTATGGCTGCTGTTGGTTTGGCGCAGAATTTCGCTGCTCTGCGCGCGCTGGCAACGGAAGGCATACAGAAGGGACACATGCGTTTGCACGCGAAGAATATCGCGGTCACTGCAGGGGCGAAAGGAAACGAGATAGACGAAGTCGCGAAAAAAATGATAGAAGCGAACGAAATAAACGTCTCGAAGGCGAAGGAAATTCTTGAGGGTATCAGGAAATAGATTTTACCTCTTTTTCTACTTCCTCTCTTACGAACTTCTCAAGCCTTTCAAACTCCTTTTTATCCTTTGCCTCCCATCTGAGGACGAGAGCGGGTTGAGTATTGGATGCACGGACAATGAACCAGGAATTTTCAAGAACAACTTTCACACCATCGATCGTTATGACTTTTCCGATTCCCCTGAACTTCCCACGAAGCCTTTCAACCACGTCGAATTTCTTCTCATCCGGGCAGTAAATGCGCGTCTCATCGGAGGTTACGTATTCTGGAAGGGAGGATTCGAGTTCGGATACCGGTTTCTTTGAACTGGAAAGAAGTTCTGCCAGCTTCACCGAGGCGTATATACCATCGTCGTAGTTATTGCTTTCTCTAAAATAGTAATGGCCGGATGTCTCCCCGCCAAGCAGTGCACCTTCCTCAAACATCTTCCTCTGTATATACGAATGTCCCACCCTCGAAATAACGGGAATGCCCCCCATCTTACGTATAACATCCTCCACAAGTTTCGATGCCAGAACTTCGTATATTATCTTCCCGCCCGGATTCGTTTTCAAAACATTTTCTATGATGAGGGCAAACGCCCTGTTGTTTTCGAGGATTTCGCCCCTTTCATTAACAAAACCCACGCGATCACCATCACCGTCATACGCTATCCCGAGATCCGCTTCTGTTTCCTTCACCTTCGCCTGCAACTGTTTGAGGTTTTCCCTCACCAATGGGTCAGGGTGATGATTCGGGAATTCCCCATCCGGTTTGCAGTTAAGTTCGATGACCTCACACCCGAGTTTTCGGAATATTCGTGTCGAGACGCTTCCTGCTACACCGTTGCCTGCATCTATGACAATTTTTAGCGGCCTTCCGAACTTCACACTACCGGTGACGAAATTTATATAATACTTTTCCATCCGCTTTTCCTCCACCTCACCTTTCAACTTCGGTGAAACCACACCCCCCTTAACCAACTTCTCAACCTCTCCTATACCCGTTTCATATGAAAGGCACACCCCGTTCTTCCCGCACAGCTTCACGCCATTGTATTCTTTTGGGTTGTGCGAACCGGTAATCATTAACCCACCGTCAAGTTTTTCGTGTGCTACTGTGAAGTAAAGGAGGGGGGTCGGGACAACCCCTATATCAATAACTCCCAGTCCGCTTTCAATCAAACCTTTCAGCAAGCCCTCTTTCAAAACAGGGCTGCTCTTCCTCACATCCATTCCAAGGGCAACCTTTCCTTTCCCAAGAAACCGCCCGAATGCAAGGCCTATTTTGTATGAAAGTTCCTCATTCAGCTGGTCAGGAAATACGCCCCTTATATCGTACGCTCTGAATATGGACATATTATCCCTTTATTTACAATATTTTGAACGGGACGTTTAAAAACAAATTCTCTCTGCTCTTGATTACAGCCGGCATCGCTGCCAATAAAAACAATTTAAATACCTTACCTCACAAATTTATTCTTATGAAACTGACGGCTTTGGAAAAGAAGGAAAACAAAATCGTCATAGAAGTGGAAGGCGAAACGCACACATTTCTAAATCTTTTAAAGGAAACCGCATGGGATGTGGGCAGCGAGCAGGCATCCTATATAATAGAACACCCGAACCTTTCCGAACCAAAACTCATACTGAGGGCAAAGAACCCCAGAAAGATTCTGGAGAGGGCAGCACAGATGATAATTGACCAGGCAAAAGAGTTCGAAAACGAGTTTAGGCGGGTTTCCAAGAAGTAAATTGATATGTTGAAGACAATAAAACCTGAAATAAGAATTGTCGGGTGGGATGACGCCCCGTTTACATTCAGAGACAGGCACACAATTCTGATTGGTGTCGTATGCAGGGGAGGAATCCAGATAGACGGCGTGATTGCCACAAAAATAAAAGTTGACGGAAAAGACGCGACGGAGAAGATAGCAGACGCCGTGAACAAAAGCAAACATAAGGAACAATTAAGGGTAATAATGCTGGATGGTATAACATTCGGCGGGTTCAATGTGGTAGACATAAATGCACTGTATGAAAAAACCGGACTCCCGGTTATCGTAATTATAAGGGAGAAACCAAATATGCATAACATCAGGAAAAGCCTTATGAAATTTACTGATGCTGAAGAGAGGTGGAAAATCATCAAAAAGGCAGGAGAGATAAGAAAGTATGAGGTCAGAAACAGGGTCCTGAAAGGAAGAAAGATGCTCTATTACCAGACGGCCGGAATAGACAGATATACAAGCGAAAAGATTATAAATCTCACGTCTCTAAATTCAGTAGTACCTGAACCACTCAGGGTCGCCCATCTCATATGCAACGGGCTGAAAGGAGCAAAAACATGAAGATAAATTTGGGAGAAAAAACCGAAACCTTCCTTTACATTTTCTTAGGGGTGTTTCTGGCGTTTGCCATAAATATGGTGCTTGGTCATGCCCTTTCAACGGATATGCCGGTTGTTGCGGTCGAATCAAACAGCATGGTCCCCACATTCTATCAGGGCGATATTCTTATAATACAGGGTGTTAGAAACCCCGAGGATTACAGGAAACTGTTAAAGGTGGGCGACATCATAGTATTCTCTGTGGAAGGGAGGGAGGTCCCGATTGTCCACAGGATAAAGCAGATAAATCCAGACGGCTCCTTTCAGACAAAGGGCGATGCTGCCTGTGAGACATGTCAGCACCCCTTCGAAAAGCACATAGAACCGGAGCAGATTCATGGCAAGGTCATAATGATAATCCCGTATCTCGGGTGGGTGAAAATAGGCGTAACAGAATATGTTATACCCTTTATGGCAAACAACATTGTATTTGTTGTGCTCCTCCTTGGAGGGGTTACGCTTTTATATTTAAGGGTCAAAAAATATAGGTAAATTTGGGTGAGTTCATGGAGTTCTGTCCACATTGCGGTTTAGTGTGTGTTTCCAAAAAAGAAAAAAACAAGACGATCTTGGTTTGCAGAAAATGCGGCTACAAGATAAAGGACTACAAACCCGTCGAGATAAAGGAAAAAATCAAGAAAGACCCTCTCGACGAGGTCGTGATAGTTGAGGAAAAAAAGGAGACCCTTCCCAAAATCCGCATAATCTGCCCAAAGTGCGGAAACAAAGAGGCGGTCTGGTGGATGCAGCAGACACGTTCTGCAGACGAACCACCCACACTTTTCTTCCGCTGCACAAAGTGCAAGCATTCGTGGAGGGAATATTAAAATAGTTTCACCTCTAATTATTCTCTATGAAAATTCTCGTTACAGGTGGAGCGGGATTTATAGGTTCACACCTTGTGGACAAACTGGTCGAAATGGGACATGATGTTGTTGTTATCGATAATCTCGAGCCCCAGGTCCACCAGGGCAAACAACCTAGCTATTTGAACTCGAAAGCTGAATACATTTTCAAAGACGTGAAAGACGGGAAAACGCTAACATCCCTTCTCAAAGATGTTGAAGTGATTTTCCATCAGGCTGCTGCTGTTGGCGTCGGGCAATCAATGTACGAGATAGAGAAATATGTTGATGCGAATGTGATGGGAACGGCAAAGCTCCTTGATGTGCTTGTGAACAAAGAGAACTCCGTTAGAAAACTGATAGTGGCGAGTTCAATGAGCATTTACGGAGAGGGGGCGTATGAATGCGGGAATTGCGGAATCGTTTATCCTGAGCTACGACCGGAGGAGCAGATGAAAAAGAGGGAATGGGAAATGAAATGTCCGGAATGCGGGGAAATCGTCAAACCCCTTCCGACGAAAGAAAATAAGCCGTTAAAACCAACGTCAGTTTA
>CAZTCK010000049.1:0-6014 GCA_964612625.1 uncultured archaeon
TTGCAAGAGATGCTGTGGGATGATGGCGTTCGCCATCGAAAACTATCTTGCTGTATATCTCGTCCGAGAAGATAACAAGCGAGTGCTCGTTTGCAATGTCTATTATTTCCTCGAGCGTGGATTTGGAGTAGAGGGAACCGGTGGGGTTGTTGGGGTTTATTATGATTATGCCCTTGGTCTTTTCGTTAATCTTCTTTCGCATATCGTCGAGGTCCGGTTGCCAGCCGTTTTCCTCGTCCATCATGTACTGGTTCAGAACAGCGCCCACCTTGTGGACGACAGCGATGTACACGGGGTATCCCGGCGAGGGGGTCAGAACGTTCTCGCCCGGGTTGAGAAGTGAAGTAAGGGCGAGTTCTATCCCCTCGCTGACACCTGCTGTTATCAGAACATTCTCTTTCGTTGTCTCTATACCCGTCCTCTCCGCCTCTCTGACGACCGCCTCTCTCGCTTCGTCCACGCCTGCCGAGTCGGCATAGTTGTTGAAATTCGAGAGCATCGCCCTGTGGGCAGCCTCTATTACATGCGAAGGCGTAACAAAATCGTAGACATTCGGGTCTCCTATGTTCAGATGGAGGACCTTGTGACCCTGAGATTTCAGTTTCTTTGCCTCCACTACAACATCGCGTATCGCGTACTTCACATTCCTCGTTCTTTCAGCCGGCACTATCTTCATAAGTTTATTTAGTGGTTTCTGGTGTTTTTAAACTTTTCAGGGTCTCATTCCCATATGAATTCCCATTCCCCCCAGACATTCTTTCTCCTTTCCTTTACCTTCCAGAAAGCCATGATCAACAGCCCTGTTATTATTCCCCCGACATGCCCGAAGTTCGCTATTCCCGGCTGAAGACCGAGAACCCCGAAAAACATCTCCTCTGCGAGAAGGAACACTATCATAACGGCAGCTGGCATGGGAAAGAAACCAAGAAGATAGACCCATGTCTTGGGGAAGCGGAAGGCGTATGCCGCAAGCACGCCAAAAACCGCACCGGATGCCCCCAGAAGAAGCGCATCTGGACCTCCGAAAAAGGACATGAGAAAGAGATAAAAAATCGCAGACCCCATGCCTGAAACTATGTATATCGTCATGAACTTCCTCCTTCCTATTGCCTGCTCCAGGGGGAAGCCGAATATCGCGAGAACGAACATGTTCGCGAATATGTGGGCAGGGTATACCACCACGCCGTAAGAGGTCTCGGCATACGTGGCGTGCAGGAACATGTAGGTAAAGAGCTGGTACGCACCCAGCGGAAGCGGGGTGTCCGGGTTCAGGGCGAAAAACACGTCGAAGAAAGGATATGCCACAAGCTGGACAATCCATACAGCGAACGTAACTGCTATTATCCGGAATGTGAGCGATTTCGTGAAAGGGTAGTGCGGGGCGTAAATCATATTATATCCACTCCTCGAAATGATTTATAAACGTGTTGAGTTTGTCCACGGGTATTATGGGTATCTTTTCATGCAGAAGTATATCCTCCTCTGTCAGGGTGACTACAAGGGGAACCACGTCCTTTCCGTGTTTCTTGGCGTACATTCCGCACCTTTCCCTGTGTTCCTTGACCGCTTTTTTGAGAAGACTCACTTTGTGTCGCTTTCCTGACCACTTTTTGCATTCGACAAGAAATGTCACCCGGAACCCCTCGGCCACCACATCAAACTGCCTTTTCCTTCCCTGCCCGAAACTTTCGGTTACATTAACCCTGACATCAAAACCATTCTGCTCAAAGACCCAGCCAACGAGTTTTTCGAAATACTGCCACTTCATCTCAAGGGCAAGGGTTTTAATTTCCTCCGGTCTTTTCAGGACGAACATATTATGGAGTTGGGCAGCAGAAATTAATTTCTTCATCTGTCCTTTTTATTGAGATAAAAACTGCATAACTCTTTCAGCTCGCATTCTCCGCACTTCGGGTTTCTCGTCCTGCATATCTCCCTGCCGAAGTTAACGAAACCGAGGTTCACGAGAAATCTGTCCTCTTCCGGAACGAGCGATTCGAGGGTTTTGCGTATCTCCTCGTATTTCGCGTCCTCTCTCACAAAGCCCAGTCTCTTGGAGCATACCTCCACGTGAACATCAACTGCTATGACAGGTTTCCCCAGACCATATGAGAGAACAACGTCTGCTGTTTTCGGGCCTACCCCCGGAAGTTTCATGAGTTTGGAACGTGTCTTCGGGAAGGAATTTCCGTAATCCTCTGCCAGAATTCTCGCCACTTCTTTTATCCTTCTCGCTTTCTGCCTGAACGTTCCAGAAGGTTTTATGAGTTCCTCGAGTTCCCTGTCTTCGAGGCGGAGAATCTCTTCAGGACTTGTGACGACGGAGAATAATCTCTCGCTCGCAAGTGCGGTGTTTTCGTCCCTTGTTCTATGGGAAAGAATGGTGGTTATGAGGAGTTCAAAAAGGTCCGGGTTTCTCCCCATCCTTCTTCTTATTTTATCTCCGTATCTCTCCCTGAGAAATTCCAGAACCCTCTTCATCTTTCGTCTGGACATGTTTATTATTTCGCGGGAATGGTTAAAAATGCGAGCGAAAATCGCAGAGTCTTTTCTGTCTTAATATGACGCTTTTTTTGATATATTCACTCAAAGGTGTTCGGAGGCGGGAACCTATGTGCTTGAGCGCGTTTCCGAGCGAATCGAATTTCAGCGGTTTCGAACGAAATGCATTTCTTGCGGTTTCCCTGACAACCCAGACACCCAGCGGAATGGTATAACCCTCATGTATTTCCCGGAATCCCACTACGCGGGCCTGCCTTCTCACGCGGTGAAGGTATTCGATCACGGCGAGCCTGCTCGCGTAGTATCCTCCTGCCTGCAAGCTGGCGTAAGTCTTTCTTCCCTGAAACGGTTCGTATTCCTCAAGTATTTCGGTTTTTTTCAGATTAAAAGACCACGTTGTCCCGGGAGACCACGCCTCGAAATTCTCGAACTCCCAGTTTCCGGGCATGAGCAGGAAGAAGAAGTGATTGTCAAGATATTCGCTTGAAAAGACCATATATTCGTTTATTTGTTCGTAGTGCTTTACATCCTCCACAAGTCTTCTGAATATAATGTCGTCCGTTGCTGTGATAGACCACCGGGTGGGAACGAGTTTTTTGTTTTTTTCAGAACCCAGCGCGCCGGAGGAGAGGATGAGCGATATTTTGTAAACGTCTTCTCCTCGTGTGTAAAGCAGGAATCCCGCCTCCTCCGCTTTCAGTTCGTCGTCCACGATTTTTTCGATTTTCCTCGGTATGAAGGCGTTTTCCGTTATCCTTAACCTTTCGAGAGGAGCAGAGGGTCCCATGGGTTGCGTGACATCGGAGAATTCAAACGAAATTTTCGGTTTTTTCGCGAAATTGAGTTCAACATCTGTTGGTTTCTTCGCGAGGGCGAGTTCCTGTGTTTGCTCAACGAACCTCGACCCCGAAAAAACGTTCTCCCTGCGTTTTGAGCGTAAAACGAGCGAACGAAAACGAATTATCTCGCCGTAGGGCTTGCCGAACCATGTCTGGGGGGAATCGATAATTTCAAGTTCTCCCGATTCCAGCGGGGCGAGCGGTCCCGCGTATACATTCGGGTAGAAATTATGACCGATGAATATCGAAGTTGAAGGCCCGAAATACTCTTTGTCCAGGGAGCGCTTTATTTTCGGTATGACTTCGGCCCTCGAATACAGAGGGCAAACCCTCCAGCCGCAAAGCCTTCGCGAGCCCTTGCATATTATGCACAATCTGGCAGGGGAAACCATGATAAGAAATATGCATCTGTGAATTATAAGGTTTGTCTTGGCAAAGTTTTATATCTGCTTTTTTACAAATAAAATTCTTTAAACAGAACGGCAATTCTGGTATGGATATGGGGTGCGGGGGATGAATCAGAACCTGCTGGAAGAGATAAAAAAGGCGGAAAGGGAAGCGTCCGGAATTATTGAGAGGGCGGAAAGGGAAAGGGAAAAGGTAATTCTGGACGCCAAGAAAAAGGCAAAAGAACTGGAGAAGAGAGAAACAGAGAGGGCCAGAAAGGAAGCAGAGGAAGATGTGAGGGAATTTGAAAAGAGGATGGAGAGGGAAAGGGAAAGGGCCCTGAAAGAGGAAATGAGGAAGGCGGAGAGATTACGAAGCAAAGCGGAGAGCAGAACCGGAAGGGCTCTGGAAATCCTTAGGAAAGAGTTCAAATCCCTTGTGGAGGGATGAAAATGTTTTTCCCCAAGGACATGAGCAGGATAACCCTGGTTTCGCACAGGGCACACATGAAGAGGATAATAGATGCCCTGTATGAAGCAAAGGTTCTTCACATAAAGGAATATATCCCAAAGGAAGGTGATTACTACCCGATAGGCTCGCCGCTCGGGAACGCGGAGAAAATATCCGAGCTTCTGCTTCTCATTCAGTCTCTAAAAACACAACTCGGGATAAAAGGCGAGGGGGGAAAATGGGAGCACACGAGTATCGGGAAAGCGGAGAGGTTTCTTCGGAAGTTCAGGGAGGATGCGGACAGGATAGACTCTGAAATAAAGGAAGTGGAGGAGAAACTCAAATCGCTGAAAAAAAGATACGAGATTGTCTCCTTTCTCAGGGAAGTGGGTGTAAGGAAATTCAGCGTGCTTTCAGGTTACGGAACGCTTGATGTGACGGGCGGATATGTATCCGACCTTGAAGCCCTGAAAAATGGGATGAGCGGAATTGACTGTGAGATTTTCGGTTCAGACAGGAAACGGGAGAAGGGATACCCCGTTGTGCTTTTTACGAGAAAGGAGGATGCGGAAAAGGTGAGGGAAGTTCTGGGAAGCGTCAGTTTTTCCCGGATAGAAACACGTATGGAATGGAGGAGGAAAGCCGTGGAAGAGGAGGAATCTGTTCTGAAAAATGAAATACACGGGCTTGAGAGGAGAAAGAGCGAACTGGAAAGGAAACTGAGAAGAATAGGGAAAGAAAGGGGAGCGGTCCTGCTGGGAATAGAGAAATCCCTTCGAAAGGAAATAACGAAGTCCGAGGTCCCGCTGAAGTTCGCGGTGAGCGGCCACACGTTCATGGTTCAGGGCTGGGTTCCGAAGGGAAAGGAGGATTTCCTCAAAAAGAGGATTGCGGGCATAACGGATAATATTTATTTCTCGGTTGAGGATGTCAGGCACGGGGAAGCGCCAACGCAGATAGACAACAGAGGACCCTTAAGGCCGTTCGAGTTCTTCCTGAGGCTGTACTCGCTTCCCAAATACAAGGAAGTGGACCCCACATTCCTTCTGTTCATAACATATCCCCTCATATTCGGCATAATGCTGGGGGACATAGGTTATGGCCTCGTTCTTTTCCTGACTTTCGCTTTCGTGAAGTTCAGACTGAAAAAACTGCGTTCCGTTTCCTCCGTTCTCATGGCGTCCTCGCTGGCGACCATAATTTTCGGGTTTGTGTTCGGAGAATTTTTCGGGACCGAACATATTTTATGGTATGAACTCCATCCGCTTATCCACAGGGGAGGGCAGCACATGAACCAGCTTTTGATAATAGCAATTTCAATAGGGCTTGTTCACGTCAACCTGGGGATTCTCTTCGGATTTATAAACTCCCTCAAAGAACGGCATTACAGGCACGCCTTTGGGAAATTCAGCTGGTTCCTTCTCCAGACCGGGGGGATTCTTTACGGGCTCACGCTGTTCAACATCAGGCTGCTTGACCCTGGTGTCAGCCTCGTAATACTCCTCACGGGCGTGATAGGCCTTGCTCTGGGGGAGGGGTTCATAGGGATAGTGGAAATCCCCACCCTTATAAGCAACATACTTTCATACGCCCGAATCGCGGCGGTGGGTCTGGCAAGCGTATCTCTCGCTGTCATAGTGAATGAAATGGCAGAGGGGATGTTTCACGCCGGCGGGATTTTCCTGATAATGGGCGTTATGCTGTTGATAGCAGGGCACGCGATAAACACCATGATAGGCCTGCTTGATTCATTCCTTCAGTCCCTCCGACTGCACTACGTGGAGATGTTTTCAAAGTTTTATCATGGTAATGGAGAACCGTACAAACCGTTCGGAA
>CAZTCK010000050.1:0-5939 GCA_964612625.1 uncultured archaeon
TTATCAGCATCTTCGGGGCGAAGTCCGCTATCTCCTTCACGTGGTTTTCAGGGACAGAGGTCTTGACCAGAAGGAAATTCTCATCCTTTCCGAATTCCTTCGAGAGTTTGTCCACCACATACCACCCCACACCGTCATCCCCTTTCAAATCGTTTCCTATCCCGAGAACCGCAAACCTTGGATTTTCCTCCTTTTCGAATGAGAAATCCCTGAAGATGTTTTCTATTTCCTCCATGCCCGCTCCTGGCTTTTCCTTCGTGACTTTCGCTGGCCTTAATTTTGATTTCGCCTTCGCCTTCAGGGAGGAGAATTTTTTCGGGAGGTCGAATGAAACCATATTTATAGTTTGTTCAACCCGCTTAAAAACAGGCAATAATTAAAAGGACTTCTCCAAAATATAATTATGCTGGAATCCATCCTCAACTTCAGAGAGGTCGAGAAATCCCCCTACCTCACCTTCGTGTGGGCCCTGCTCATCGCGACCGTCGGAATCCTGTTCTCCACCCAGCTGTTCTACAGGGTTCAGATATCCGGGGTCTCGTTCAACCTCACGGGTATGTTCTCTGTCATATTCACCATAATCCCTTCCGTTTACTTCCTCACAACCGTTATAAAGAAGGAGGAGCAGATGGAGGAGGAAGCGGTCAGAAAACACTACCAGCAGGGATTTTACGCAAGGCATGAGAGGGAC
Organism: uncultured archaeon; assembly: GCA_964612625.1. Classification (GTDB taxonomy): domain Archaea; phylum Aenigmatarchaeota; class Aenigmatarchaeia; order QMZP01; family QMZT01; genus CAZTCK01. The sequence continues at coordinate 692 of CAZTCK010000050.1, forward strand.
ATACTTCTGTTTCTGTTCTATTTTCTGGGCGTGACGTTCGCCTTTGCTGTGTGGGCGTTCATACTCCCCACGGATTTCTTTCAGGTTCAGCTGATAAAGATTCATGAAATACGCGCGGCCATGTCCGGGGCTGTGACCGGGGAGGTGATAAAGGGGAGCTTCTCCTCGTTCATGGCGATCTTAACGAACAACCTGGAGGTAATGGTTTTTGCGTTCATCTTCTCCCTCCTCTTCGGGGCGGGAGCGGTCTTCATAATAGTGTGGAACGCCTCGATACTGGGAACCGCCATAGGGGACCTCTCGAAATCCGTGTTCGAAATACCGGTTGTGGCTTTTTCCTTCCTGCCGCACGGAATCCCGGAAATCATCGGCTACCTGTGTGCGGGCCTGGCAGGAGGCCTGATATCGGCCGCCATACTCAGGTGCAGGAGTACGGATGTTCTGAAACTGATATTTTTCGATTCGATAAAGATACTTCTTCTCGGAGCGTTTTTCATACTGATTGCGGCGGGGATAGAGGTGTATTTCTAGCGTAAATTCGACAATTGACGTATGAATATTTATATTGGGGTCAGAGGCAATTATCTAATAGGTGCATAAACATGGTAGATGTCTGGTTTGCCGTGGCAACACTGCTTGCACCGGTATTTGCAGAGTACGCAAAGATCCGAACAAAGGCAGAGAAACAGTTTAACTTCATAGCGGCTGCAGGGATCTTCTTTTTGTTGGCAATAGCATTCAACGCGAGTTTCTTTGCTCTCGCAGGTGATGCAGCGACATGGGGTCTGTACCTCTTTGAGTTCCTGGGGTGGCTCTTCTTGCTTATCGGTGTGCTGTGGGCAGTGTTTGCTGGTTTGTTAAAGTAAACTGAAAACCGAACAAAATGCAAGTCCTTTTTCTTTATTTTTATTTTTATTGCTGTGTTTCGAGTTTCTCGATTTCTATGGAACAGGACGTGGGCATTTTGGAAGAGGCGATTTTCAGGGCCTTCTTTCCGGAAGTCTCGTGTGCAGGCGGAATGCGTATCTCCAGAATTCTCTGCCCCTTTTTCACCCTCGCAGCCGCTCCTATCGGCCTTCCGAAGGCCTTTCGCATTCCTGTCTGGAAACGGTCGGCTCCTGCCCCTGTTGCGAGAGGGTTTTCTCTGAGAACGTGGTGTGGGTAAACAAGAACTTTGAGAAAATAGGAATCATCACCCACGGTTTTTGAGAGCGCTTTCGAAAGGGCAACCCTTGCCGCCTCCAGGGCGTTGTGGCGTATCTGGACAGGATTTTTTGAGACCAGGAACATCCTGAGCGTGAACTGGGGTTTTGGTTTGCCCACCTCGAACCTGTGTATCTTCAGGGCAGGCACACCCTTAACGTAACTTTTCCTGGGTTTCTTCGTCGAGACCCTGGTGTAGGGTCTTTCCAGCTTCCTGTAACATTTCGCTGCCCTCAGAGCCATACAAACTCACCGTATTATTCGTATATATTGTCATAAGGTTTTTAAATACGTGAGTTTTTGTGTGATTTCCGTTTTTAAAACTTCGCTCCATATTCAGAAGGGGGGTGCTGTTTTTGAGGGAAGAAGGAAGTCCTGTAAGCCGTGAGAGGGGATACACCTGTCTCGAGAAAATAGCCGAGCTCTATGCCAGCCCGTGGGAGTTTCTGGGAGATTTCGCAAAGTACGCGTCCAAGATGGAGGATATTGATGCCCTCGGGGTGGAAAAGGCCCTCAGCATATTATCCCGGTACTGCACAGGGCTGCTGCAGGGCATGGAGGAATATGCGAAAATGCGCAAAGATATAGACCTGCCGTTTGTTCCTGAAGCGGCGGAGCTCGGGAGGATCCCGAAGGAAGAGTACCTGAAAAAAGCGAAGGAATTCATCAGGAACTACAGGGAGAGACTGAGGGAGGATTTCAAGTTTTTGGGCAGCATAGACCCGAAATTCAGGTGGTACAGGAAAGAGGTGAGATTACATATAAAGAGACATATCAATAGGATAAGGGAAAATCTCGTGAAGACTCGCCGGTATCTCTACCCCCCAGAGTGGTTCACTCAGTCCTTATGCCCTTCCACTCCTTGAGGGCACGTTCATATCTTTCGAAGTTACCCGTGTCGAACCACTGCCCCGAAAACGGGAAACCGAAAAGCCTTCCCTGTTTTGCGAGTTTTGGGAAGACGTCGTTTTCGAACATAACGAATTTGTTGTCCGGTACCATGTCCACAACCTCCGGCTCCAGAATGTAAAAGCCGGCGTTTATGAGGTTGGAAGGTTCTTTGCCCTTTTTCGGTTTTTCAACGAATTCTATAATTCTGTTCCCCTCAAGTCTGGCCACCCCGTACTGGCTCGGGTCGCTCACCGTGGTGAGCGCGATGGTTGCGAGGGCGCGGTTTTTCTTGTGGAATTCGTACATATCCATTATGTTGATGTTCTTCAGCTCGTCCCCGTTGGACACAATGAAAGTTTTCGTGAGTTTGTCCTTCGCCAGCCTCAGCGGACCGGCTGTTCCGAGGGGCTTGTCCTCCTCCACAAAGGAGATGTTAAGGCCAAGTCTTTCCCACTCGTCCTTTTTGCCTGTGATTTTGTCTTTCATGTGCCCGACCGAGAGTATGACATCCGTGATGCCGTATTTTTTCAGGAGGTCAAAGATGTGTTCTATCAGTGGTTTGCCGTGGACCGGGACCAGCGCCTTCGGGATTTCGTAAGTTATCGGCCGCAGTCTCGTCCCCTTCCCGCCGCAGAGGATAAGGGCTGTTTTGAGTTCCCTGAAGTTGAGATACTTCGAAAGGATGAACTCGACAGCGTGCGAACGGTTGCGGATGGTTAACCCGTCCACCATCCTGTCAACTTTTTCCAGAATTTTGCTGTCAAGGGTCAGCGTAATGCGCTCTTTCATAAAAAGTAATATTTATTCATACTATTTAAATTCGTAACCTCACGACCTCGCACGGAAAATTGACTCCAGTTCACTTATCTTCTTCAGTCTCTTTACGTGTCTTTCCTCACCCGTGAATTCGGTCTCGAGGAATGTTTTGACTATCTTTTTTGCGGGGTCTTCTTCTGTGAACCTCGCCCCCAGCGTCAGGATGTTCGCGTTGTTGTGTTCCCTGCTCGCCTTCGCGAGCTCGGGGGATGTGCAGAGAGCGGCGCGTATCCCGGGGAACTTATTCGCGGCGATTGACATCCCTATACCGCTCCCGCATATCAGAATCCCGAATTCGCAATCTCCCAACACTGCTTCCGAAACCCTCTTCGCGAAATCAGGATAATCAGCCGGTTCGTTTGAATCCGTTCCGAAATCCTCAACCTCGTATCCTTCCTTAATGAGAAAAGATTTCAGTTTTTCCTTCAGTTCGTAACCCGCATGGTCCGAGCCAATCGCTATTTTCATGTTATTTCTTTCACCGGGCGGATATAAAAATTTAAATCGCGGGCCCAAATCTAAAAATGGTCAAAATTTCGCCGTCCATCCTCTCCGCAAACTTCGCGTGTCTGCGCGAGGAGATAGAGAAGGTAAAGGAAGCGGAATGGATACACGTGGATGTGATGGACGGGCATTTTGTTCCGAACCTCACGATAGGGCCGCTCGTGGTGAGGGCCCTGCGAAAAATAACGAAACAGTTTCTGGATGTTCACCTAATGATTGAGAATCCGGAGAAATACGTGAAGGCGTTCGCGGAGGCCGGGGCGGATTTGATAACTGTGCATATCGAAGCGTGCGGGAGTCCGGAGGAAGTCGTAAAACTCATAAAGGAAAGCGGGTGCAAAGCGGGCGTGTCGGTGAAGCCGGGGACAGGAGTGGAAGAAATCGAGGGGTTGCTCGATAAAATTGATCTCGTCCTCGTCATGAGCGTGGAGCCGGGATTCGGAGGGCAGAAGTTCATGCCGGAGGTTCTTCCGAAAGTGGAAAGACTTAAAAAGTTGAAAGAGGAAAAAGGTCTCGAATACGAAATAGAAGTTGACGGGGGAATAAACAGGGAGAACTGTTCGGATGTTGTGAAAGCAGGGGCGGATATCCTCGTTTCCGGGTCGGCGATATTCAGGAGTGATAACCCTGCAGAGGAGATGAGAGTCATACGTGAACGCGCGAACAAAGCTTTAAAATAAGGGCTCTAAATAATTCCTATTGGAATTCGCTGGGCGGGAATATGAAAATATTTGTGGATTCGGCGGACATCGAAGAGATAAAAAAGGCGGAAGAATACGGGGTGTGTGATGGTGTAACGACAAACCCTTCCCTTATTAAGAAAGCGGTGGAGAAGCGAAAGGGAAAAATAGACATGGACGAATACATAAGGAAGATATGCAGGATTGCGGGCAAAGGGAAGCCCGTGAGTCTGGAGGTCGTGAGTTTAAAGGCGGAGGAGATGACGAAAGAAGGGGAGAGATTATACGGGAAATTCAACCCGGTTGCGAACAATGTGGTTATAAAGATCCCCGTCAGTACTGCGAAGCACGAAAACGACAATCATTACGAGGGGCTGAAAGCGATAAGAATGCTGGCGGAGAAGGGAATTCCCGTAAACGCCACGCTTATCATGACTCCGGAACAGGCGCTGCTCGCGGCGAAGGCCGGAGCGAAATACGTGAGTCCTTTTGCGGGAAGGGTAGATGACTGGATAAGGAAAAACCTGGGAATGGAATTCGAAAAAGGCGATTACTTCCCGGCAGAGGGGATCAGGGATGAAAAGGGAAGGATAGTGAATGATGAAGGAGTAATCAGCGGGGTTGACCTCGTGAGGAAAACGCTTTCCATCCTCAGGAAATATGACATTCAAACAGAAGTCATAGCTGCTTCTTTGCGGAATTACCGTCAGGTCAGGGAGGTCGCGGAACTTGGCGTTCACATAGCAACCGTCCCGTTCCACGTCATCGAACAAATGCTCAAACATCCGAAAACGTTTGAGGGGATTGTGAAGTTTTCAGAAGATGTTGTACCGGAATACAGGAATTTGTTCGGCTAACCAAATAAAAAGGGGAAAAACCAAAAATTCAATAATGAAGAAATTCGGAATTGCCGGGATTATAATTATTTTGGTCGTTGTTGTTTTGCTGATTTTCAGGCCGCCCCCTCCTGCACACGAAAGTTCTAAACCGGTCCCTTCGTATGAGGGACAGCCGCAGCATGAATACTGGTCGTGCCCGGCCGGGGACATACATGATGCTGACAGGTGCGCCGGCTACTGCATTGAGCATATAGGATGGAACCGTTGCAAAGAATGGTGCATGGAAAACCCCGGGAAATGCAGGGTGGATACGGT
>CAZTCK010000051.1:0-5893 GCA_964612625.1 uncultured archaeon
GGAAAGAAGATAGAATTTCACGGGGAGGAAGTGAAGGCGGAAAACCCGCCGGGGCACATAACGGTTGACCTGTGGAAAGCGGTTGAAAATTCCGTTCCGAGACTGAAGAAGGAGAGGATTAAAATAAGAGTGAAGGGAGAGGAGGACCTCGCCGTTCTCCCCTGCGCGATCCATCTGCCACTAGGGAGCTACATAGTTTACGGTCACTTCGACCTCGGTCTGATACTGGTAAAGTTGAACAAAGACAGGAAGGACAGGGCGAAGGCCCTGCTGGAGAATGTGATGTTTTCGCAGTAGTTCATTTCCCGAGCACTTTCTTTCCTCTCTCCTGGGGTATCACGACTTTTTTCGCTCCGGGAAATTTCCTGTCAAGTTCTTTCCCCCCGAAGAAACGGTCAAGAAATATCGCGAGCGCAGCGACCTCGGAGTGCGGCTGATTCGTGACCGAGACATTGAAGTCGGCGAGTTCGTACACCTCCGGCGGGACCTTTTCCCCGCCCACGATCACGAGGATGTTCTTCTCCTTCTTTATCCTCCCCATGACCTCCTGCACGGGAAGGCCGTACATGGTGAGGTGAACTGTCTTCCCCTTCCACCCGCGCACGAAAGACTTCCAGTTCCTCTCGTATTTCACCTCGAACTCCCCGCCCCATTCCTTCGCCACATTTCTCACGCTTTCGAGGAGCTTTTCATCTTTTTCGCCCGAGTACACGATTCCGTCCGCCCCGAATGCACGCGAAACAAGACCGCAGTGCGTGGAAATCCTCTGGTCCCTCGAAACCCTGTGACCGAGCCTGAGAACGAATGCCTTCATAATATTTAGAGAAAAGAGCCGATTTAAAACATTTCACATAAGATAGCGGCTCCTCTGCGGACTCAGGAGAGGGAAAGAGTGAGTGCAGCGGGCAAGCATGGAGAGGGATTCTGTTCTTTCTCTGTACTCCTTTACAAGCGGATTGTCCTTCTCCTCCAGCATGTTTGAAATTCCGAGGTAGCCGCATCCGGACTTCTCTATCAGGTCTCCGAGATAAAGCCCCTCAAGATTTTCGCATATACTCTCCAGCAGCTTTTCTGTTTCGCTGTCAGGGGAATTCGTGAGAAAGAACAGGGTGAACAGCGCGCCTTCCATGAATTTTATGGACATGCCCGTATTCCCGCAGCCCGACGCAAAATAGCTCCCCTCCATGCAGATTTTCACAGGCTCCAGGGCATCCTTGTATGTTCTCTCTTTCATGTTATTCACATCACGTAATCGCTTACGGAAGGGAGGGTCAACTGGATGATTTTCTCGTCAAGACGCCTGTTCCTTTCCAGGTAATTTTCGAGAAGAGGGTGGTTTTTTTGTTCGAACATATCCGCGAATTCTTCAGGCTTCTTTAGCCCCAGACTATCGATAAGTTCCATTATATAAGCTTTCCTGAGGGCTTCTTCTGCGTTTTTTACCGTATGGATGAAACTTTTCTGTTCGCAGTCTCCCTTGAGAAGAAACATTTCCTCAAGGGCTGCCTCAAGGATGGGGACAGCGATATCCGGTTTTTTCTGATTGAGGTGGTATATGCCCTTCTTTACTGCCTTGTCCACGTCCACGAAACTAAGATAATGCATAGTTTTAGTAGAAAGGATAGTTTTAAAATCTTAACTGCGGGCATGTTCAGCGCAATTACTCTGTATACTTTCTCCACACCCCTCTGTATTTCTCCTTGGGGTACTTTCTTTCGTTTTCCCTGAGTTTCGAGAGAACCACCTTCGCAACATCAAGGTCGAGAACATTCGCCATGGCCAGGCAGTAATTTATTATGTCAGCAAGTTCGCTCCTGACCCTTTCCATGACATGTTCGTTCTCCTTTATTTTTTTGCTTTCGCCCTCTTTCATCCACTGGAAGAGTTCGAGCAGTTCCCCGGCTTCCACTGCTATGGCAATTGCGAGGTCCTTTGGGTTGTGATATTTTTCCCAGTCTCTCTCGCGGACAAAGTGCCTTACCTTCTCCTTCAGCGTCTCTATGTTCACGTACCCGTCTGTTTCGGGTCCTTCCATAGTGTTATTTTGGGATTTTGTCTATATATCATTTTTAAATCCGGTATCCGAAAATAAATCATGCTCGTGAAAAATCTTGTTCCGTATGAATCCATGGACGGGAAGTACGTGGTGAAGTTCAAGAAGCCCGTCCAGAGGTATGCGAAGGGCTACATGTTTCAGCTGAGGGTCGGCGACCCTTCAGGGGAGATAATGCTCCGCTACTGGGGGCCGGACAACAGGGAAGAGGTCGAAAAACTATACAATTCTATAAAGAAGGATGATGTTGTGTATGTTGTGGGGGAAACCACAATTTACAACAACCGGCTGGCCGTGAACGTCAATCCTCCCGCAGGGCAGATAAAGGTCTTGAAGTCGGACGAATACGAGAAATCCGACTTCATCCCGGAGAGCGAAAAAGACACAAAAGAAATGTATGCGGAACTGACAAGGGTGGCGGATTCTATCAAAAACACGCATCTCAAAGAACTCGTCTATTCCTTCATAAAGGACCCCTCGTTTTCGGAGAAGTTCATAAAACATCCGGGGGCGATGTACAAGCATCATGGATGGCTCGGCGGACTGCTCGAACACACCCTCAATGTCGTGAAGATATGCGAGTTCCTGCACAAAATTCACCCTGAACTCAACCGCGACCTCATGTTAACAGGCGCAATACTCCACGACATAGGGAAGATAAGAGAACTCGATGTTTCGACGCATATACGCACATCAGTGGAAGGCATGCTTGTAGGGCACCTCGCCCTGACATATGAAGAGGTCACGAAAAAGATGGACCAGTTGAAAACGCCGGAAGACATAAAACTCAAGGTCAAGCACATGCTCATAAGCCATCACGGAAAGATAGAATACGGCTCGCCCAAACAGCCCGCGATACCTGAAGCGCTCGCCGTTTACCTGGCGGACGAGACGGATTCGAAGATAACGGAGATGCTCACCCACATCAAGCGGGCGGAAACAGAGGACGACTACATATACGTGAGCGATTTCGGGCCGATTTATCTGAAATGAGAACTATCCTGAAACAATCAACTTTCTTTCATCTTCTGTGAGTTCCAGCCCGCAGGCATCATCTTTTTTCTTTGAGGAAAGAATTATCCTCAGGTAAGGCAGGTAGTAGTTTTTGACCACCTTTTCGGAGGAATGGGTGTATGCGGAAATTTTTTCAAAAAGACCGGACGCCTCTCCCCTCTTTTTTTTCAGCCGGGAAAGCATGAGGAACCTGTCCGGGGATTTGTACTGCACGAAAGACCCGGGCGGCTTTCCGGCAAGGGAAATTCCCGACAGTATGTCCATCATAAGGAGCTTGAACCTCCAGTTCTGCTGCTCAGAAACTTTCTGCCTGAAGAGGTCAGCCTTCGAAAGGATGTCGTACGCCTTCGCCAGCGAAACCGGGTCTCTGAACTCCTGGTGAAGGTTGTTCTCCACCCACCAGAATATTTCGTCCGGGTCCTTGTCGCAGTTCTGCATGGCATTTTTTGCTGCTTTCATGTTTCCTGACCTGAAGATTGTGGGGAGAACGGAGAATATGCCTGTTTCCCTCTCCCTGTAGCCAAGGACTTCGAGGTCTTTGTCCGATATTTCCTTTTTCCCCTCACAGAGCATCTGCAGGTCTGTTATGGCTGAGCGAACGTCCCCGGATGACCAGCGGGCAAGATTTCTGAGCACATCTTCGTCCGCATTCACGCCTTCTTTCCCACATATCTCTTTCAGCCGCTTTTCTATTGATCTCGGGTCAACTCTCGAAAGCTTCAGGATTTTCGTGTAGTTCCTCAGCGGCGCGAGCTTCGGAAGATACGGATTGTTTGCCGTGAGCACCACCGGGAATTTCGATTCCTTTATGATTTTCACTATCGCTCCTATCCCTCCCCGGTCGCCCGAGGAGATTCCGTCCACCTCGTCTATCAGTATCATCTTTCCCCTGTGAAAAAGCGAACCGCTCTTAACAGCCTCCGAAAGTGTGGTTTCAATTGCCTCGGAATTTCGCTTGTCGGAGGCGTTGACCTGAACGAGCATCCATCCCCTCTCTTTTGCGATAACCTCTGGTATGAGGGTTTTCCCTGTCCCGGGCGGACCGCAAAGGAGAATCGCCTTCCCCGGCTTCCAGTTTTCCAGCCAGTTCATGATTTCACGAATAACCGTGCCCTGCCCGAGGATCTCCTTTATGCTTCCCGGCTTATACTTTTCAGTCCACAGGTTCATACTATCGTTTTGCGATTTTGGATTAAAATGTTTTGCCGGGAAAACCTTTATACCCCCCCCCCAAGTTTCCATCAGTGAAGGCGAGGAAAAGTATTTTTATTGCTTCACCAAATAATTGATAAGTGGCAACATGACCCTGAAATTCTACAACACGCTCACGAGGAGGAAGGAGGAGTTCAGGCCGTTAAAGGAAGGGGAAGTTACGATATACTCCTGCGGCCCGACAGTTTATGACCACCCGCATGTCGGGAATTTGCGGGCGTTTGTTTTCTACGATTTGCTGAGGCGTTATCTGAAATACAGGGGTTTCCGCGTGAAGCATGTCATGAACATTACGGACGTGGATGACAAGACCATTCGCAATTCGCGGAAGGAAGGGGTTTCGCTGCGCGAGTTCACAGAGAGGTATACGAAAATATTCTTCGAGGAGCTCGGGAAGATGAATGTTGAGAAATTCGAATTTTACCCGCGGGCGACCGAGCACATCAAAGACATGGTTTCGCTCATAAAGATCCTTCTAAGGAAGGGATACGCCTACAAAGGAGCGGACGGTTCGATTTATTACGACATCTCGAAGTTCAAGGATTACGGAAAGCTTTCGAAAATTGATCTCTCCGGTCTGAAGGCAGGAGCGCGGGTATCGCATGATGAATACACGAAAGAAGAGGCGAAGGACTTCGCTTTGTGGAAGGCGTGGACCCCGGAGGACGGGGATGTGTATTGGCGGACGGAGATAGGGAAGGGGAGGCCCGGATGGCACATCGAGTGTTCGGCTATGTCCACGAAGTATCTCGGGAAAACGATTGACATCCACACCGGGGGTGTTGACCTCATTTTCCCGCACCACGAAAACGAGATCGCGCAGTCCGAAGGGGCGTACGGAAAGCAGTTCGTTCGCTACTGGCTGCACAACGAACACGTGATGGTTGAAGGGCAGAAGATGTCGAAATCCCTGGGAAACTTCCTGACCCTGAACGACCTCATCAAAAGGGGGCACAGCCCGAGGGCGGTGAGATACGCTCTGATTTCGGTCCATTACCGCTCGAAGCTGAATATCACCGACAAATCGCTGTGGTCCGCAGGACAGGCGATAGAAAAGCTTGACAACTTCATGGATTTGCTGAAAGAGGCAAGAGGAGGGAAAGAAAACCCAAAGGTTGAGAAACTCGTGGCGGATGCGAGAAAGGGGTTCAGGGAGGCCATGGATGATGACCTCAACATCCCGCTCGCGCTTTCGAGGATTTTCGAGTTTATGAAGGAAATCAACAAGCTCATGGAAGAGGGAAAAGTGGGGAAGAAAGACGCGGAACTCGTGAGGAAAACTATGGAGGGTTTCGACAAAGTTCTGGGAGTGATGAAGAAAAAGGAGGGGGTTTCCGCGGAAATGGTCAAAAGAATTCTGGATATGCTTGTGGATTTGCATGAGGATTTGAAAGCAAAAGACAGGGAGAGCGCAGAGAAGATGGATTCTTTGCTTTCGAAGCTCAGGGGGAAGGAGTACGACCCGGAGAATTTCGGGAAGCTCATCTCGGCTGTGATTGAAATAAGGGATGCCCTGCGGAAGAAGAAAGAATATGACCTTTCCGACAGAATACGCGCGGAACTGAGGGATATCGGGGTAATACTGGAGGACAAGGAAGACGGCGTGAGATGGAG
>CAZTCK010000052.1:0-5602 GCA_964612625.1 uncultured archaeon
GTCGGTATACTCTGGACGCTGATAAATTCTGACCTCTTTTATAGCATCAGGTCCATTATTTGTTATGGTCACGGTGTATTGCATTGACTGACCTGCTGCAGACCATTCAGGCTGCAGTTCGGCAGTACTTGTATGAACTGCTCGAACACCTCCAACTAGAACCGCAGAAAAAACAACTGCAGCCAGAACAAAAACCAAAAGCGAATTCTTCGCGAATACAAAACCTTTACACATATATCAGCACCTCCACCTAAAGACCATTCAGATATAACAAAAATTTGCCATTTGGGTACGGTCATTTCGGTGCAAATAGTTCTAGAAATGACAAAATTTTTGCCACTTGTTTTGAAATTCGGGGGAAGCTTTATATACCTTTCGCGAAAAACTCAAAACCTTTATAAAGGTAGTTTGTTCCAAAACTGTTATTTTCGGAAAATTGTGTTTAAACGCGGGGGTGTGTTGGAAATGAACGCAAAAAGGTCATGTCAGCGGAACCTGCCTGTTCCGGAAATCTGCCCCATATATTGTATCAACGGGGCCTGCAGAGCGACCTCTCTTTTGAATGTTTTCTGTGTTCGGCGTTAATCGTGATGATCTCTTCAAGTTCCTCTATCCTGAATTTCTTTTTTATCCTTGCGAAAATTTTGTTCAGGTTTTCCCTGTTTTCGGAATTCAGGCCCCAGACAGAACGGAGGAGTTTCTCCCCCTTTCTCCTGAATTCGCGGACTTCAACCAGCTCGTAATCCTGGAGTATGTCAAGGTGGTAGAGGGCAGTTCTGTGGGAAATCCCGAGAGCCGAAGCGATGCGCTCGGCCTGCATTTCGTTGTTCGGGGACTTTTTCAGAAGGAAGAGTATTCGCATGCGGTTGAAATTCGAGCACACCATACCTGCGGTCAGGTTCAGCTCGATTGAGTCAAGGTTCACCGATGGTTTCTCGCGAAAATTCATATTCCCAGCCAAAATTCAAACCGGATATGAAAATTTTGAAACAAAGTTTTTTATACCTATGTGATAGGAAATTTGTCCATCTCCCGGAAACCGGAGAGAGGATTTTATATATCCTGCACGACACATTTTTTCTATGAGGCTCAGGAGCAGGCCTGCTCTCCGTGAAAAGAAGCGCTACATTTTCTTCAGGGTCCATTCGGAAAGGGGTATAGAATATGAGGAAATCAGGAATGCTGTTATGAATTCTCTTCTCAACTGGATGGGAGGCGAGGGATTCGCAAAGGCGAAACCCTGGCTTATAAAAAACCTCTGGAAAAGGAACAGCGGGGTTTTGCGGTGTTCGCACAGATATGTGGATGATGTAAAGGTTTCGCTCGCTCTTATCCGCCAGATAGGGGACTCGAAGGTCATTTTCGAGACGCTCCGCGTCTCCGGAACGATAAAGTCAGGGAGAAAAAAGTTAAAGAAGGGGAAGTGAATGGAAAGAAGGGAACTGGTCAGAAAAATCCTGAAACTGAAAGAGGAAAAAGACGCCGTCATTCTCGTGCACAACTACCAGAGGCCGGAGATATACGAGGTCGCGGATTTCATAGGGGATTCTCTCGACCTCAGCATGAAAGCAAGGGAAACCGAAAAGAAAATCATCGTTTTCTGCGGGGTGGATTTCATGGCAGAGGCCGCGAAAATTCTCAACCCTGGAAAGAAGGTTTTGCACCCCGACCCGGATGCGAAATGCCCCATGGCGGGGATGGTGAACCTCGAACGGCTGAAGAGGGTAAAGAGGGAAAACCCGGGAGCAAAAGTCGTGTGTTACATAAACACCACAGCGGAAACGAAAGCGGAGAGCGATTACGTGTGCACATCCATGAATGCGGAAAAGGTCGTGCGTTCGCTGAAGGGGAAGATTATATTCGTTCCCGATTACAACCTCGGGAGATGGGTTGGGAAAAGGACGGGAGTTTCAATGATTCTCTGGCCGGGGTTCTGCTATGTTCACGACAGGGTTTCGAAAGAAAACATAGAGCGGATGAAAAGAAAACACCCGGAGGCGAAGGTTATCGCCCATCCTGAATGTCCGCTTGAGGTTCTCGAAATCTCCGATTTCGTGACAGGGACGGGAGGGATGATAAGGTACGCGAAGTTATCGGAAGCGAAAGAATTCATAATCGCGACAGAGGAGGGGATGTGCAACAGACTGCGGAGGGAAGTCCCCGGGAAGAGATTTTATCCTGCAGCAGGCGTGTGCGAGAACATGAAGAAAATAACGCTCGAGAAGGTTTACGAATCTCTGAGGGATGAAAAATACGAGGTGCGTATCCCGGAAGGAACCGCGAAACGCGCGGGGAAAGCGCTGGAAAGGATGATGGAGTTTGCATAATCAGGACGGCTCGTTTTTTATGGTCAGGTTTTCGTATACCTCGTCCGTGACGACAACGGAATGGGAGGGAGTTTCGTCCCGGGAGGGAACCAGTGTCTGGAAAATATCCGGCAAGACTGCGTCTATTTTTTCAGGGGACACACCGGCATCACGGAGAACCTCGCGCAGATACGGAAGTCTTTCCCCCGGTTCTCTGGAATTAAGGTCATGTGCTATGTTTGCCCCCCTCGTTTTCTGATAATGATCGAGTTTGACGAACGCCTCGCACAGGTCATTTTGTTTGTCGCACAATTCCAAAAGTTTGCCCATGGAGACAAGCGAGGACAAGTCCGCGCCGTATTTGTGCCTGGCAAAGTCTCCGAGTTTTATGGTCACGGGTTTGTATGCCATAAAAACCACTTATTTCTGATAATTGACCCTAAATTTTATAAACGTTAGCATTCAAATCCCGGACCGGCCGGTTAAGATTTTTATTCCGCACCGGCCCATTATGAAATATGATTTCTGTCTCCGGTATGAAGGACGTCGAAAAGAGGGCAAAGGAAATCGGAATTTCGGAAGCCATTATGATGGAGAACGCAGGTGCGAATGCCGCAAGAATAGTGAACAGGAGAGTGGGCCTCAAGGGGAAGAGAATACTCATTTTCTGCGGCACAGGCAACAATGCGGGAGACGGGCTGGTTTTCGCAAGGCACTCCCTTGTGTATGGGGGAAAAGTGGATGTTTATTTCGTTAAGGGTCCTGAAGCGCTCAGGAGCGAAACCGCAAGGAAAAACTTCGCCGTTCTCAATTCCCTGAAGTCCATGGGTCATCCCGTAAGGTTCCATTCCGGGAGAATGGGCAGGGTAAAGGCGGACATACTCGTGGATGCGCTGCTGGGGACAGGGCTGAAAGGCAGGGTGAGCGAGGAATACGCAAAGGTTATAAAGAAGTTCAACGAAAGCAGCGGTTTCAGGGTTTCTCTGGACTGCCCTTCGGGTGTGAACTCGGACACAGGGGAAATTATGGGCTCGGCGGTCAGACCGGACATCACCATAACGTTCTACGACCGCAAGAAGGGGCTGAACAGAGAGAACTCGGGGGAGATAATAATCGCGGATATAGGGTTCCCGAAAATTTAGAAAATTTCTTTTTCAACCTCTTTAAGCACCCTGTTTATCTCCTTTTCGGTGTATCCCTGCGATTTCAGAAGTTTTTTGATTTCCGATTTTGTGTACCCCCTGTAAACATAGCCCTTCACGAATCTTTCCAGTTCAAACCTGTCCATCTTCCTGCTTTCCCTTTTTCTCCTGTAGGTTTCAGCCAGGAGATAGAGTATGAGAAGGGATATTATTATGAAACCGAAGAGAATAAGGGATGTGGTATCCTGCCCTCTTCCGCATTCAACTGCCTCTGCCGGCTTGTTGCTCTCGGTGCCGCAGAGATTGACGTCTGTGCACTCCCTTGTCCTGAGGTTCAGTTCGTTGCATTCCGACCAGGCAGAGCACACCCACATCTCCTTGCATACCCCCGGTTTCTTCTCCTCTTCTCTGCATTCGCCGCAGTCCTCCCTGCAGTCATAGCATGTCTCGTAAAGGGAACACATCCCGTCACCGCAGTAGCCCGAATACGAGGCCCACGTCATGAGAGAGTAAGTGGTGAAGTGGGGAACGGAAAACATAAAGGTCCGGTTCACGTAACTTATTACCTTGCACTCGGAACAGTAAATCCCGTCCTTCGTTATTACCGGATTTTCGATTGTGACGTTGTAAAATGTTATAACAGCAGATTTGTTCAGTTCCGGGACCTTTTCCGTCTCTATCGTAACATTCATGTCCCCTATTTTAACGTACCTGTCTATGTCTTTGTCTACAAGGTTTATCCTGTTCTTCCTGAACTCTATTTTTCCCTTCCCGGGTATTCCAATGGACACGTCTGTGGCATTCGTGAGGTCTATCAGGGTGAAATTGGTCGTGAGGTCATTTGCGAATTTTTCGTATCTGGGAAGAGGACAGCCGTATATGTTTACCTTCCTGAAAGGAGACGTACCCGGACATCTGTCAAGGGAGTCGTCCACCCCGTCGCCGTCGCTGTCTTTCATCACGCCTCTTTCGAGCATTATCGTGACCGAATCGCTGTCCGACATGTTTCCGTCTGTTACGGAGAGTGTTACGGTGTATTCCCCGGGGTTTTCGTATACATGAAAGACTGTCAGGTTTTCTGCGGCAAGGATTTTGCCGTCTCCGAAATCCCATATGTATGTGAGTTTGTCCCTGTCCGGGTCCCGGCTCCCGAAAGCGCTGAAGAGAACGCCCCTGCCTGTGAGAAATTTCTGGTTTTCCAGTGGATAGGATATTCTTGACTCAGGAGGTCTGTTCATTCTGCCTACCGATAGGTGAACGACCACCGAAACATTTTCCTTCCCGTCGGAAACGCTGAACACGAGTTCGTAATTGCCCTCCTGGTCAAATCCCGGAATCCATGAGAATTTTCCCGTTGACGTGTCGAACTCCGCGCCCTCAGGGATGTTCGCGGCGTGGTAATATATTTCGTCCCCGTCCGGGTCTTCTGCATGGATTTTGAATTCTACAAGAATGTTCTCGTCCGTCCTCAGACTTTCAGGCGCCTCGACATCCGGCGGTCTGTTTACATCCCCGACGGTTATTCTTATGGTCTCGTGGTCGCTCAGAGGTATTTTTCTGTCATCCACGACCGCGAACGTCACCCAGTAGTTCCCGGTCTGGTCATAATCCGGAGTCCAGGAAAACGTCCCTGTTTTGTTGTCGAATTCCGCTCCTTCCGGCAGACCGGAAACAAAAAATGTGAGGTAGTCCCCGTCCGGGTCTTCTGCATGGATTTTGAATTTTAACTCCTCGCCTTCCCTGACCTCTTTGTTGCCGATTTTTTTGAGAACCGGGGGATTGTTGCATTTCCCGTCCGGCTGGCATTCCCCTTCCGTGCAGTTGCAGATGTCGCATCTCTCGACCAGCACACCGTTGCTGCAGTAAAGGGGTTTGTCCTCTGAGCAGGTCATGTCGGGAGTTCCGTCCACGCATTCAGCGACGGATTTTATGCAGTATCCGTTTTCCATGCAGTCAAACCCGTCACTGCAGCCGCACACAGAGCAGTTAGGCCTGAGTATCCCGTTCTCGCAGAGATACGGTTTGTTTGGGGAGCAGGACCCTTCATATGTTCCGTCAGGGCAGGCGCGCGCAAGCGGATGTTCTGTGACCTCTGTTACGCTTCCGTTTTCGTCCAGCATGGCGTATTTCTTCTTTGCGCCCGATGTCCCCCCT
>CAZTCK010000053.1:0-5457 GCA_964612625.1 uncultured archaeon
CCCTTATGAAAGAAGTTGTGAACAGTATTTTCCGTTCGTCCATAGGATTGAAGTTATTTTTGAATAATTTAAAAATTAGAGCGTTTCGCAGGTTCAATACTCGAAGAATCCTCTTACATTTTCAAATTCGTACGCGACTTTGTTACCGTAAAGGATTTCGCCGCTATATTCCATAATCGAGGATGTTTCAGTCACGTTTTTCGCTTCTATGTGTACGCTATAAACCATACCTTTGCCCGTTATGTTAACGAGGGTTGGATATGATATGTCGTCAATGACAACTCCCTCCATAATTTTAACGTCAAAGTTGGGATAAGGTATCTGAAAAACTATCCCCTTGCTATCAAGCATTATCAACCCGCCTTTTGTTTCATTCCCTATTCTGGCCTTTATGAACACGAGCGAAATATTTCTTTGAATGTTTCCTATTTCCCCCCACATCCACCTTATCTTTTCCCACAAGCCATAGTTATGGTCATGATATCCCCACCCCTCTATCTTTCTTGTTGTGTTGCCGTATTTCAAAACCCCCTCGACCTTTGCGAGAGGCATAGGAACTATCCAGAACACATCTTCCGGTCTGGTTAAAATGCCCTCCTTCCGGGAAAAACCCGGTGTTACCCTTTTAAGTTTTAAATCCAGTTCGAATTTCCCATCCTCCGGTTCTATGTGAACCTCCAGCGTGTCTTTGTCCACCATCTTTAATAAATGTTTGCCCATCCTGACCACTGCGGACCCCTGGTCCACATGATACTCGTCCTTAAGGAAAAGTTCATCTGACCTGAGAAGTTCTTTGGAGTTTTCGAGAATCGACGAATGAATGCCTATTATGTATCTCAGAGAATTCATATCACCATGAGTGAAAAGCAGGAATCTCCCTTCAATACCGGACTGTCTCTCGTGAAAATTCACATACCACCACTCATGCCAGTTTTGTATGTTCTGACTGTTCTGGAAAAGAGCAAACTTGCTTCCACTGTCAGAAATCGTGAAATTCCCAGCTCTTTCCCCCGGTTCGCAGAGAAATAACAACAGAAAGAAAAGGACAGATGTCACGACTATGAGTAACAGGTGGAATCTCATAGAAAGTTAATGTTCTTGATAAATAAAATCTTTTTCTGCAACTGCAGTTTAAAAAGAAGGATTAAAAAGCCGAACAATGTCAGAATCCAACCCGTAATATGTCTCCAATTAAGGTAGCTGTACACAAGTTCAACCTCATGTTCCCCCCTCCCCACATGGAATGCTATGTAATACGGGTCTGCTTTGAGAATTTTTTCCTCTTTTCCGTCTATCCTCAGAACCCAATCTGGCTGGGCGTTGACCCTTACAAGTACGAACCCACCCTCTTCATCACTGTTAACGTTTAAAGATATGTGGGTGTTACCCCATTCTCTGACTTCAACATCTACATCCGGTTTGACGGTTACGAAATTTGCAAGATTTTTTTGTTCCTCCAGCGTTCTGGTTTCCGCGAACTTGCTTGGTTCAGAAAGGAAGAGAATTGTATTCATATCCAGTGATGGGACTGAAAACATCTCCTTTCTTTTCAGGGCCGATTCCGTAAGGAAATCTCTCTGGTCACGTGGTGCTGCAGGCCCATCTCTTAAAAACACGGCATCCCTGTAAACACCGACTCTGTCCTGGGCATACGGATTCTCAAATACGTACAAATGGTCTGTTTTCATTATAAGTTTCAGGGATTCGTAACCGGGGTCACTTTCCAGAATGAGATATCTCACACCCATATAACCCAGGAATTTGCTTATGTCCCATATATAGAGACCTGGAAATATGAAGTTATTCGCATATTTGTAGTTTGTGTGAACATTTTCGAACGGGAAGGGGGACAACACCTCTCTCCCGAAAAAAACAGCAGCAGATGACTCCAACATGTTTCTGTATATGACCTTCATGCCACTGACATATCCTTCATGGCCCACGAGCAACTTTCCCTTGTTGTCTGTTGAGGCAATTGCAAGTTTGTATTCCTCCGGAGGAATCACGTAGTCGGAATGTCTTTTGAAAGCATCGAAGGAAAACAAGACGTAATCAGGATTTTTCGAATGAAAACTCGCCCCCGTAAGTGGATAGACATCCAGGATGAATAAAGCCAGCAGCAGAAACGGAAGAAATTTAGAGATGTGCTGGCCTTTCTTAAGAGAAGCGATTTTTTTAATTGCAACACTCGAAAACAGGACCATGACGAAACTCAGGACGACAAAAAATCTCACGGTCCACTGTACGACATCAGTGAACAGGGGGATAAGATTGTGGGCCGTGAAGAAAGGGTCAACAAACAGCATGAAAAGAAACAAAAATATGACTGCAAACGGCAGAAAATATCTGCGCGTTTCCCTTTCCTGGATACTTATCGCCATTCCTGAAAGTGTGAGAATGAACATCACCAGACTCACATAAAAGGCGGTATTTATCGGGCAAAGCCCGCTGCACTCCAAGGTTTTCGGCGTCAGCACGCTGAAGAAATCAAAAAGAAGTTTCTGATACGTTTCATGATATGTATAACCCAGCTCTGTGAGAAACGGGAAGAACCAGAATGAAGACAGGAGAAACGAAATCGCCACGCAAAAGAAAACATTCAGGACATTCCTGATATCTCTGTTGAAGAGCGTCACTACAAGAACTGCAAAGGAAACTATGATTGTGCTCGGGATGTGGTTTAACAATATGAGAACGTAGCAAACCACGAATCCTGCTTCGTACTTCCTGTTGCCTTTTTCCAGAATTCGTTTGAGGAAGTAAAAAAGCGGGGGAACAAAAACAAGCGTGAAGGCCTCCTGAATGCCTCCTCTCGTGTTAAGGTCGAAGAGCATGAACGGGGATAACATATAGAGCAACGCAGATATCACACCATAGCGATATTCTTTCAGCATTTTTGGTATGAAAATGTATGCGGAGAGGCCCGAAAGAAACAGTATGAAAAACACGCTCAGTTTAACAGCGTTCAGCACGCCTATCAGGGGGACAGGGATAGAAAAAAGTGTCTGATAGAGCGGAGGATAATAATGACCGACAGGCATGCCGGAGGCGAAGTGGTTGGTGAATGGCGTGTTTTGCGAGCCGAGCCATAGCGATACGATATAGAAATGAAGATCATAGGCAAGCGGCAGACCTATTATATATTTCCTCATACCAAGCAGTGCGAACAGGAAAATTATGATTACGTGAAACTTTCTGTTCAGGAAAATGTCTTTCAGAAAAACTATTCCAATTACAAGAAAAACGAAGGCGATGTTGTTTAAAGAGAAGAGGAAGTCCCTCCCTGAAAGGTAATATATGGGATATTTATATTCGCCGTCAACAACCACGCATATCCGGGACTTCGAATATTCGTGGCACCCTTCTTCGTATTTTTCTGATCTGCCGATTATCAGCAGATTTTTTCCTTCACCCAGTAGTCTGCCGATATTCTCGTCTCCGGCCGGGAGAGCCACCACATCGTAGCGCGACGCGTTCTCCGGGGAAACGGAAAAGTCTATGTAGGTGTCCCAGTTTTTCTCGAACACGTCCGTGTTTTTCACCCAAAGGACACTTGGATAGGAAAAAAATGTGAGGTATGCCCAAATTATTATAAAAATCATCCCAAAGAACGGGAGAAAGTTCTCCTTGAATCTCATGGTTATTATTTCAATTTCAAATTAAAATAAAACCCTGAGACGGATTTTAAGAATGTCAAAAATCTGCAGGAAACTTTCCTTCAGGAGATTCACCTTTGAATGCCTTCTTTCTTTCCACTCAACCGGTATCTCCTTTATCCTGAAGCCCATTTTTCTTGCCCGGAGAAGGAATTCGAGATCCCAGTTCCAGCCATTTTCTTTTGTCATCTTGTTAACCGAAATAAAAGCGTTTTTCCTAAAACCTTTGAATCCGCATTTGACATCACTGAATTTGAGTTCTGGAAATATCATTCTCACAAGAAGATGATATAGTCTGCTCAAAACGTAGCGCCTGAAAGCTCTGGACGTCTTTGAACCTTCCGTATATCTTGAGCCAATCACAATGTCGTTTTTCTCAAGTTCACGTTCCATAATATCCAACGAGTCCAGAGAGGCCGGCATGTCAGCATCCATGAAAATTATCCTATCTCCCCTCACAAGAAGGGAAGCCCTTTTCAAAGCCCCCCCTTTCCCCAGTCTTCTCGGCCCGTGAATAAATCTTAATCCGTACTTTTTCGACAAGGCCTTCAAAACCCCGTATGTGTTGTCTGTGGAACCATCTTCGGATATTATGATTTCATATTTCTTCTTTTCGGAATTCAGGTGTTCCACCAGCTTCGGGATATTCTTCTTGAGATTTTCTGACTCATTAAAAGCTGGTATGACGAGCGAAAGCATGTTATAAATTTTATTGAAATGTTTTAAAACAAAAGCGAAATTGCCAGAAACAGCAGAGGAAATCTCGTCATTACGAACCACTTCGGCATGCGCTTCGCATGGAACTTCGCTGATTTTTCGAGATTTTCTGCCTTTCTTACCATGTTTACCTGTTTTATCACGAAGGGTATCGAGACAGCAGACAGAACGAGAAGAAACAGCGAAACAGGCGGCATATTCACAAAATTCACGAACAGGGAAATCACGGTCCCCAAACCAAAGACCGTGAAGAGACCCGCAATGCGCAATGTGTTCTGCTGGCCGAATACATGAGACCATGTCCTTATCCCTTCCTTTTTATCCTCTGAGTGGTCTTCCACTGTGTTGACGAGCGTGATGCCTTCATTTATCAGGGCATAGCTTGCGACAAAAACTATGAAATAGACAGGAAGCGTGTTCTGAAACAAAAACCACCCGCCGAGAAGAGGGAGCGTATACAAACCGATCACCACAGGGAAAGGGCTCCAGAAGCCCCTCTTCTTTATCCTCACTGGTTCAGCGGAATAGAGGAAACCACAAAGAAATCCGGCTATTGAAATGAGACCTGTGATATAATACCCGTTTGAAAACAACCAGTACAGCAAATATGCTATGAACAGGGTTTCCAGAAAGAGAACGACTTTAAGGTTCCGAATTCCAAATGATCTCGTTGCCTCGCTCAGATAGGTCTTATATTTCCCGTCAACCTCCACATCGAATAGACAGTTTATATTACATGCGAATATTATGAGCAGGTAATACAGAGCGAAATACACAAAGACAGGCATTGAAAGAAAAGTCCTGATGTTTCCTGCAGCCAGCGCCGTCCCGAGCAGAGGGTTCGCAAGCGAACCAATCAGCAAATGTCCTCTGCTGATAACAATAAAATCTCTCAGTTTTGACATAAAATTAATTAACCCCTCGCATATAAATTTTATTTTATCACACCTTTCAGCATTTCCATTTCCTTCTTTATCGACCCCAGGCGTTTGGCGTATTTTTTGAAGAGTACTTCGTATTCGAACGTGCTCATACCCCCTTTTTCGAAATACTCCCTCTGTATGGTTTTCATCCTCTTCTCGAT
>CAZTCK010000054.1:0-5452 GCA_964612625.1 uncultured archaeon
CATTTCCCTGATGTAGTTCTTTATCTCATCCTTCCATGTCTTTTTAAAATCCTTTGCGTGAGATTCCAGACTCCTCTCGTCCGGTTTTTCTTTTTCCTGAAGGTAGTTGTTTAGCATTGTCAGGGCTATTTTCGAACGTCTGTACCCTCTGCTTCCCTGAAAATAAGAAGGCGGATTTTCCCTGTAAGGAATATGCCTCACCTGATGAACAAAACGAATTTGACGGCCAGTATAATGATTATCAGGATAATTATAACCGCCAGCAGCAGCGCCTTCCCTGCAGTCCCCGTAGCCCTGACCACCGCTCCTGTGGGGATTCCTGTTTCGATTGTGACGTTCCCTGTCTCATTCGCTTCCTCCTCTTCCGGCTCCGGCATCACGCCCACCCCTATCCTGAAATTTAAAATATCTTTCGTTCTGGTTGATTCTGCCTTCAGGGAAATTTCATAGGTTCCGTTCTCGACTGTGTAGTCAGGGGAAGCGTAGATATAAACATAGTCTTCTTCCCCGCTTTCAAGGGCTATGGAGTCCTCACTTATGTGAACCCATTCGGGTCCCTCCACTGCGAGGTTGTAAAAATCCCCTCTTTCTCCGAGATTCTCTATTTTGACAGCGATTGCGCTTCCCTTTCCGGGCTCGATTCTCACTCTCGTATCATCGCTTGACAGACTTACCCTGTAGCATGTATCTTCCGATTTGACTGTGATTTTGGAGACGGTCTCTTCGGAAACGTGTTCGGAGAAGACGCCGAATTTAAATTCGTACTCTCCCTCCTGAATATCCATTCTCAGTTTTGTGGAGAACATCTTGATTTCGCCGGGCTCAAGCGAAGTGTGACCTATTGTTTTGTTTCCCATCACGAATGTGTAGTTGTCCCCGTATTCTCCGGTGTTTTTCAGCACGAGCATGTATTCGATTTCATCCCCCCTGCATACCTCTTTTTCTTCCGGGGTTATTCCGAAATCGAGAGAGTAGCAGTCTTTCACAACCAGCAAGACCGAGTTCCTGTCCTGAATTTCTCCCTTTCTTCCCGTTACCGTTATATCATATTCGCCTGTTTCAAGTTTTTCTGTGGCCACGAGAAGACCCAGAGTTTCCACCTCGCCCGCGTCTATGTTTACCTTGTTCTTTTCCAGAACTCCGGTGCTTGCTTCAAGGTCGTATGATTCCGTGAGCGTTCCCGTGTTCTTTACGGTGACCGTGAACTCTGCGGGCTGGCCCTGGCACACTTCCAGCACAGCGGGTGTCACGATGACGGCCACTCCCCTGCACTCCTCCGCGCTAACGCTTCCTGTGATGGTTTTTTTGAGGTTCGCACGACCTCCGGACCTGACAGTTACGTCAAAACTTGTCCTGCCCATGAGCTCCGGGTACGCGTTGAGTTCGATTTCCCTTTCCTCGCCTGGTGGGATGGTTATCGAATCCGAGTCCGGTACAACCCACTCCGGTGAGAGAATGGTGTACGTATCGCTTTCTGTTCCAAGATTCGTCATGCTGAGGACAAACCTGGAAGGTTTTCCGAGACATGTTCTGCCTTCTGCGGGGGTGAGAGAAGCGTCAAAATCGTAACATTTCTTCACGAAAAGGTTCGTGTAGTCCTCGTCCTTCGCGTACGATGTTCTGGACGCGACTGCGGCAGTTATTTTGCCGTTTTCACCCGGGGATGTTATGTTTGCTGTAACCTCCCTTTCCTCGCCGGCTCCCAGAAGGATGTCTTCCCTGAACAGTTCTTCTCCCCATGAGCCGGTGACCACGAGTTCAAATTCCTCCTGCTCCTTTCCGCGATTGCTGAGATTTATCACGTACGCGAATTCCGCGTTTTCGCACACCTCCATCGTCTCCTCAACTTCAATTTTCACATCGTGACACCTGAGCACTTCCACTTCGAGGGTTTTGCTTATCTCCCCTCCGTTTTTTGCTTTCACCTTTACGGTGTATTTTCCCGGTTCCACGGGAGGCGGGTTGACCCAGAATGTTATGGTCTGGCTTTCCCCGGAAGCCAGCGTTATATCCGGCTGTATAAATCCGTTGTCTGGTGTTTCCCATCCCTGAGGCATTTCAAGGGAGAGAAAATACGTATGCGTTACGTCATCGTTGTTTGTTATCACGGCGTCAATTGGTATCGCGTAACCCGGACAGCCCGAAACTTTATCGTATGATAGCGTGAAAGA
This sequence comes from uncultured archaeon, assembly GCA_964612625.1. Classification (GTDB taxonomy): domain Archaea; phylum Aenigmatarchaeota; class Aenigmatarchaeia; order QMZP01; family QMZT01; genus CAZTCK01. The sequence continues at coordinate 2,172 of CAZTCK010000054.1, forward strand.
GAAATCTGTATACGCATCCGCATGAGACGCGAAGCTGACAAAACCAAACAGGACAACAGCCAGCATCAAAATTCCGGATTTGTTCATTCTCTCACCACCATCCAAAGTGTTATATACTTTTTGGTGGTTAATTTTTTAAGCCTTTGTGTTTCCCAGAATTCCCCGAAAAACTTAGAGTTTGTAGGTAACTTTGGTTTTGAGCATTTCCCCTGTCTCAACATTTTCCAGTTCCTGCTTTATTTTAACCCGCTCGGTGAAAGGATAGGTTATGGTCGGTCTCGTCTTCTCGGTGACACGGACGCGTTTCCCTAAGAAGTCACGAGGAGGGACTTCACCGAAAAACGGGACACTGCTGTATCCGTCATCCGTTTTAATTTTTAGGATGTACTCTTCGCAATATCTCGGCCTGACAGGCGTACCGTGCGGTTTTTTTCCGAAAAGAGGAATATAAGACAGCCTGATTTCCTCAACGGATTCCAGGATTCCCTCAACCACTTTGGTCTCCCATGCTTTGCGCATCAAGCGTTACCACCCCAGTAGTCACTCCCCAGTTTGGGGTAGGATGTTCCATCCGAGTATCTGAGAACCTCTGCGGGAAGAAGTCTGCTCATGTCGGGATTTCTCCCCGCGCTTCCCTTCATCATTCCCGCCCCCCTCATTGCAGGCCGGGGGGTCTGGGGATAAGCATAATCCTCATACGTTTTCCTGCCGAACTTTCCGGCAAAGAAATACACAATGACAAGGAGGACCAGAACCGAAACTATCGCTGCCCCGACAGCCCAGTTGCTCTGGGCGATGCTTATGAGTCCTGTCAGTCCGTTGATTTTCTTCCCGCCGTCCTCTCCTGAGGGAGCAACGTAAAGATGAATTTGTTCCTCGAATCTTTCGCTTCCCGCGGTAACCACGACCCTGAATTCGTAATTGCCGAGTTCCTTGGGAACAACATAGACGTAAGCGGTTTTCTTTCCCTCCACCTCGACATTCCCGGGGTAATTTACCCAGTCTTCGGGTATTCCCTCCACTGATATCCCGAATTCCGTACTCTCCGGGCTTTTCATAACCACTTCAAGTGTTTTTCCTGAACCCAGCTCTATGTCGAGGGAGGAAGGCCTTATAATGACTCCTGTTTCTGTTATCTCCGCTTCTTCTTCCTCTCCGCTTTCCGGTATGAACACGTCCGAGGTCAGGGGGAAGACCGTTATCTCCGCGTATTTTTTAACTCTCTTGCTGCACGGAAGGTATGCCTCCACGCGTATTTTGTGAGTTCCGGTTGAAAGGGGAAACTCAAATCTCTCCTCCCTGCTTTCCCCTGTTCCCAGATAAACCTTCCGTTTTTCCGTGAGTGTTCCGTCAACATAAAGTTCGGTTGTGAGCGTTCCCGGCCTTTCGCCCGTATTTTCGATCTCTATTTCCGCCCATCCGTCCATTCCCTCTCTCAGATACGAGTAGTAATCGAATCTCTTCACAGAGAGTTTGCATGCTCCGGCCGGAGCGAACTGACCTCTTATGGTTCTGTAATCATGGTCGGAGTTGTGCTCTTCATCGTAAACCGTGACCCTGCACATAAGTGTATATTCGTCGTCAAGTGCCAGGTTAATGGAGGAAACCGCCTCGTCTTCCCTTCCGCTTACGTACGCCTTTTCTTCGGTGACGAGGTCTCCATTCAGATACCATTTGAACTTCACGTAATCAAGGTCCCCGTCTGTGTCATACACCTGTGCCTCGCATCTGAACTCCGTGTAACCCGTGCGGGATTTGGCAAGGATGTCGATATCATCTATGAGGGGTTTATGTCCGTACTGCGGGTAGCCCTCATGCACTTCTATCTTCACGGGCCGGCTCCAGCCGGATTCGGCGTAATTGTTGTCCTTGACCTTGACACGTGCGTAATATACTCCGGGGTTTGCGTACGAATGGTAGGAGTAGGATTCGGGGAGCCATGCTGATTCTGTCCCGTCCCCGTAATCAAATTTGTACTGAATCACATATCCGTCCACATCATATGACTGCGAGCCGGAAAAGCGTACGTATTCGCCTGCGACTACAGCGTAGTCGTTCGCGGTTATAACGGCAACCGGTCTTTTGTTGTATGGAGGGGGGTATGGCGGGTACGGGTATTCCCCGGAAATGACAACGGGGAGTGAGTATTCGCTTTCCCCTGCCCCGTATGTATCATACACGTTCACCTTGCATTTTATCCAGTCGCCCGGATATGTGCGGGATGAGTCGAGTATGTCGTATGCGACATCGCTCGAACCCTCAACATTTTTCGCAGCGGTTCTGATAACATGGTTGTTTCTGTACCATTCGAATATAACATAATCAAGATTATCATCCGCGTCCGCCACAAGGGCGGAACACGTCAAATCTTGCTGAGGGTTGGGGTGTCTTGGGGTGATCTCCACGTAGGATACTGTGGGCATAGAATTAGCGAACGAGTTTCCTACGTGGACAGCATGACTTGCGAGGTCGTACGCCCTGTCGAAGTCGTACGCCTTCACTTTGCAAACAATGTAATCGCCCGCTTCCGTATGGAATGAGTCGAGTGTATCGCTCGCGGAGTCGCGCGCCCCGTAAACCAGGCGCGTATTCTCCCTTGTCAGGACCCCGTTCACGTACCACGCAAAGTAAACATAATCCAGGTTCCCATCTTCATCAGAAACTTCCACAAAGCACGTGAGGTCGTCGTATTTTGTCGGGGTTTCCGGTTGTATTTCAATCGAATTTACGGAAGGCGGCGTGTTCCCCCCGGCCGGAAGCGCGTATGCGCTCACAGCAAGGAGTGCGATAACTATCAGAACCATCACCATAAATCTCAGGTTCGATAATATCGCTTTCATGCTTAGTCACCATCCGAAAGTAAAGGGGGGTATGTGGGTATGTTTAGTTCCTCACGTTTTGCCAGGTACTGAATGAGGAGAACATTCGTCTTGTTGAGGATTGTTTCCCTCATCGACCAGAGATTGTACTCGGCCGGCTCTTCCAGATATTCCCCAACTCCGCCTTCATAACATACGATTACGAATTCTGGACGCCTGTTCATATTTTCCGCCTCAGTTTTTCTCCTCCATCAGCCAGAGCATTAATCGTATTTCGATATCTTCCAGATTTTTCAGGAGATAGAGCGGATTCATGCAAATCAAACCCTCAGTTCACGTACACTTTTCCTTATCCCATATATTTACTATTCATAAGTGATAATTAATTGATAATAAGGTTTATAAAGCTTTCGGTTGACCTTTTACGGGAGCTGACACTTCCTCAAAAGGTCAATCAAAACA
>CAZTCK010000055.1:0-5144 GCA_964612625.1 uncultured archaeon
TTTTCGCTGAGCGATATAAAGGTGAGGAAGCTTGTCCGCCAGCGGAAGAGGGGAGCGAAATTGCTAAGAAAGCTCAAGGACGAACCGCACAAGCTGCTGGTCACGATTCTGATAGGGAACAACCTCGTGAATATCGCGGCTGCTGCGCTGGCAACGGTTGTGTTCACGGGAATCTTCGGGTCGGAGGGAATAGGAATAGCGACCGGTGTGATGACGTTCCTCATCCTCGTTTTCGGGGAGATCACACCAAAATCTTTCTGCCACCAGAACGCGGAGAAAATTTCGCTCCTGGTTGCGGGGCCTTTGTACGTTCTCACAAAAATCCTTTACCCCGTAGTTGTTTTCATAGAATATCTGAGTATCGGAATTCTGAAGATATTCGGGGCGAGGAGGAAAAAACCGAAGATAACGGAGGAAGAAATACGAACGGCTCTCGAAATGGGGGCGGAGATAGGAGTGATAGAAAGGGATGAAGAGGAGATGATACACAACATATTCGAATTTGGAGATACAAGGGTTTCGGAGGTTATGGTTCCGAGGAAGAATATCGTTGCGATACGCTCGGACATGAGGCTGTCGGATGTTCTCATGAAATTCCTTGAATCGCGTTATTCCAGAATACCGGTCTACAAGAACAGCTTTGACAACATGATAGGCGTGATCCACGTAAAGGACATACTGAAACATCTGAAGCGAAAACAGTTCGACATGGAAATCGAAAAACTCGTTTCTCCTGTGCTCTTCGTAAACGATGATAGAAATCTCGATTTGCTCATGGATGATTTCAGGGAAAGCGGAACGCACATGGCGATAGTCACGGACAAGAAAGGGAATGTGAAAGGTCTGGTCACGCTTGAAGATTTGCTGGAGGAAATTGTTGGCGAGATATACGATGAAAGTGATGTAAAGAAGTCAAAACTCCGCCTGCTGGATGAGAGGAGCATAATCGTGGAGGCGGAAACCCCGCTGAAGGATATAACGAGGGTTATGGGCATTGAGTTTGGGGGGAAGGGCCTGAAGACCATCGCAGACCTCATTGTGAAAAAGCTCGGGCGCTTCCCGAGAAAGGGGGACAAAATAAGGATGAAGAATTTCAGGATAATAGTCAAGGACGCAAAGGACGGGGAAATAAAGAGAATAAAAATCGTGAAGAAGAGGGGAAAGATAAGGAAATAATCATTCCGTTTTTGCCCCCGAAGGTTTTTCGCCGCCTATCAAACTCTTTTCCCTTATGATTATAGGCGAGCCTCCTGCATGCCATGAGAACCGGGGACGTATCTGTGCCTGATATATGCGTTCGGAATTGTCATCGAGAATGATGGCTGAACCCTTTGTTTTCGGGAGGTCGTTCAGATAGTCCTGTATGTCCTCGAACATGTATGTCTGCATAATCGAGCGAAGTGCTTCTATATCCACTTTCGATGTCAGTCTGTGGGAAATAACGATATCTGCCTGAGATAAAGCGTCCTCATGGAGTTTGTTAGGTCTCTGCGTTATCATAACCAGCGAAATCCCGGGTTCCCTTCCCTCCTTGATTAAAGTAAGCAAAGGTCCGGATGCGGCGGTTGAGCCGGTATTCGGGATGAACTGGTGCGCTTCGTCTATTATAATCCAGGCCATGGGTATTGTCTTTCTTCTCTGACCTGTTACCTCCCCGTATTCCTCGGTCTTTCTCGCCTTGAGTCTCTGCGCAAATATTTTCCTTGAAAGGAGAGCGACAAGCATTGCACGTATGGACCAGGATTCGGAAACGCGCATGTAGTGAGAAACATCCAGTATCGAGACAACCCCGGGTTTCAGCAAATCCTCGACCCTCGTCCCCTCCTTCTCGAACAGACCCCAGCCCTTCGCGGCGAGGAAGCGGTTCACGAGCGCGTCTTTGACTCTCTGCTCTGTCCTCCTGCCCGACTCTATTTCCCTGACTATATCATCTATTGAATACGTCCTTCCGCTTTCTCCCAGTTTCTCTATCACCCTTTCTATCACTATCCCGTGTTCGTCTATCATGGAGAATCCAAACGTCGTTACCCAGTCCTCCGCAGTGAGTTCGGCAACAGAGAGCGTGAACGGCGAATCAACAGTTATGCCCGCCTCCTTGTACTCTTTCACATAACCTTTCGGAACGAAGAGTTTCGCGTTGGCCAGTCCCTCCGGCTTCAAACCCCACTCCTTCAGAAGGTCAACATCCTTCTCGTTCGGAAGTTTCATGGACCAGTATATGCCCATAGTGTCTATCATAAGAACGGAAAGATTGTTTCGCAACTCAGCTGGAAGTTTGTATATCTCCTCGGCGATTATCCCTGCAGAATACGATTTTCCCGTTCCCCGCTTCCCGCATATCAGGACTATGTGCGGTCTTGTCAGGTCCATTTGTATGGGATTCGTGAGGTGCGATTCCTCCCCCTTTCCCACGACATGCTTCCCTATGTATGCAGTTCCCTTCTCTCCGAATTTTTTCAGGTCCTTCCAGTCCTTCCCTATGATTATCTTTTCCACCATATTATAGAATTTGGGCAGAGTAATATATATTCGCAAACTATTTATAGATACACGGGAAAATAATTTAGTATATAATGAGGCGGGTGGTAAGATGGGCGTTTTCGAGGAGATAGTCAAAAACAAGGAAGAGTTCATTGCAAAGATATTTCAGATACTTGAGGGCAAGGAAACCAAGACAAAGATAAATCTCGACGGGGTTGAGTTCAACATAGGGAATTCGAAAGTGAAAGTTGACGGGAGCATTGAGTTCGTAATAGTTCCGTTCGCAAAGAAAAAGTAATAAGAGTGTCTGTATGGGAATTCTGGACGAAATTTTCAGAACCATAGTGGGCAGGGTTCACTTTATGATATACCTGGGTAAGGCGCCTGCCGCTGAAATCGAGCTGAAGGACAAGGACATAATCGTGAATATAATACACCCCCTGATAGCACTGGAAATAGGAATTGAGGAGCTTTTCTCGAAAAAGGGAAAATATGACCTCAATATGATAGAGAGGATAAAGAAGGCAGGTTACACCATAAAAATCCGCTATAAAATGCTTGAGATAGATCTTTAAATTACTATTGCGAATTCTAACTTCACAATCCTCCCGTTCAGCAGGCAGTATCGCTCTATAGGCACCACCATTCTGCTCTCTGGCTTGTTCCCTATGGTTCCAAGAGAGGTTCCGTTTATGTCCGTGAGACCGAAAAAGAAGTCATACCCTCCGGCGAGGAGAGTCCTTGTCCGGTTGTATTCATCGTTGCCCATGGACAGAAGGTACGAAACCTTGGTGGCATTCAGGACATTTTCCCCGGAAGCGAGACCTATTATTTCAACATTTGCTGTGTTCCACCCTTCGGGAGAACCTTTCGTTCGTATCAGAGAATCGGACACGTAAAGCACAAGGGACTCAACCTCGTCAAAGAGGAGTTGCTGCTGGTTCTGAATATTCACATAACTCCAGACAAAGAAAAGGGGTATGAGAACCACGAGGAATATGACAACGGATGTTATGAAATCCAGCGACCATATCTGACCTTTTTTTCTGCGTATCCCTGGTTTAAATTTGGCCAGTCTTTTGAGAAAAAAATACTTTTCCGCTTTCATGATATCACTACCCCTCCCTCTACATTTCTTATCGTGTTCACTCCCTTTTTCAGAGTCCCGGTTATGTTTGACGTAAGCAGCCTTCGGTGGTATGACATCTCGTTCAGGTTCAGCCACAGCATGTTACCCTCGATTTCGAGGGTGTATTCGTATGACCCCACCTTCTCCGGAACGGCCAGGTCTATGGAAAATCCGTCACCTTCAAGATATGCCGTGTTTATCCTGTTTGCCGCGAGATTTAAAATCCTGTTTGCCTCAAAATCCAGGGCAGATCTGTTTATGTTCACAACGTTGTTCCATGAAGCGATCACTATTATCGTGAGTGCGAGGAGAAACGCGGCAAATATTATCATGAACTCTATGGCAACCTGGACCTTCATTCCTTCCCCCTCTGGTATTCAAGATAAGAGTAGACAAATGTATAGGCAGCGATTAAAATAACGGGAACTATCACTAAAAAAGGTGCAAATCCAGGGGAAAATATCCCCACGGCTGCAACCGCACCTGCAATTTTGAACAATCTTCCCCCGATTCTGTGCGTCTTATTCCACACCCTTTCACTGCTGAGAGTCCATGGGGTTCTTATTCCAATGAACCAGTTTTGTTTCGCATTTTCCACCAAAATTCCGCAGTAGTAGAAAAGTATTCCGAAAGCGGGCGACAGGGCCTGAATGATGTTAAATTCGAAACCTAGGTTCGAGGAAATGACCAGAAGGTTCAGGTAGAACAGAAATGCTATAAACAAGGCAACAAACCCATCATAATAGTTTTTGAATTTCTCTATGTTCGCTTTCATGGGGTCTATTTTTGGTATCGCAAGGAAGAGCAAAAACAACCCGAGTGAAACCAGGGGCATCAGAAACAAACCCCAGAACTTCGGGAGATACCCGTTTACCTTTCCTTCGGCATTCCAGTGAGAAGCGATATTTTCTGGCATTTGGGGGTAAAAGTATGCACCAATAGCAAAGGAGAGAATGATTATTCCAATCATGAGCGTTTCAGCTTTCTGCATAATATCACGCGAGCGTTATGTTGACGTAGTCCCCTTCGGATTTTATCAGAACCCGGTAAAGACCTTCCTGAGTTGGGAGGCTTCCCTGAAGCTGGGCTATGGATGTTGCAAAAACATCAGTGGACCCGGAACTCGTGCGAACGCGGAAGTTTATCTCGTTCCCTGTTATGTTTATGTATTCCACCCCTCTTGGTATGTAGACCTCAATCTTTATCCTTGCTCCCATCCTCTGGGAATATACAAGGTCCGCCTTTTTTGCGATTTGCGTGACAGCGTTTTTTGCGTAAGAAACGGAGAACTCGTCACTCGTCTGCCCCTGAAGCTGGAAGAGGTAGACCCATATGGGGGTGAGGAATGCGAGAACAAACATGGCTATGACAAGGTACTCGAAAGCCGTCTGCGCCCTCATAATTATAGTTTGTCACGGCTTCAATAAAAATAAGGTGTCCGCGGGTGTTGCCCCCAGATTCTGCACCGACCGAAAGCTTTATAAACCCCCTCAACAATAAATATGTAGAATTTAACTATTAAAGAGTGATAAAA
>CAZTCK010000056.1:0-5136 GCA_964612625.1 uncultured archaeon
CACAAGATTTAAAAACAGATGATTTTCGGTACATCCCACAACGGAATCCGCTAAAAATAAAAGGAAGCGGAACAAAAATAATATACATGGTAAGGAAAAAAGTCCTCGTTCTCTCCATGGTCATCGCTGCTTTGATGGTGTGCCTCATAAACGCGAATCCTGAGGAATCACCATACTGGAGTAGCGTATCAACAGCGGCCATGTCCTTTGGTGAATTCACAGGCATGAGCGTGGGAACGTACACGACCGGACTTCTTATAGAATACGCCATCCTTCTGACTGCAGTTTATCTGTTTTTGAGGGGAATCGCGAAAAAATTTGGAAGGTGAGCAACAGAAATTTTTAAATCATCCATCATTATTTAAAGGGTGATTCTCATGTGGCTCCAAATCAGGATGTATCTTCTCCTCGGGTTGATGTTCGCCATAATCTACGCACTTGTAGTTGTGGTCGGCGTGTTTGTGGGGGTAGCAAACTTCTTTTTGTTCGGTGTGATCGCGGTGTTTCTCGTTCTGCTCCAATACGCTATTGGGCCGAAAGCGGTTGAGATATCGATGGGCGTGAGATACGTTTCGGAGAAAGAGGAACCTGCCCTGCACAAAATGGTTGAGGAGCTCGCAAGGAAGGCAGGCATTAAAAAACCGAGAGTCGGAATTTCCGAGCTTCGCATACCAAACGCTTTCGCTTTCGGTCGTTCGAGAGGGGACGGGAGGGTTTGCGTCACCCGGGGGATAATGGAGCTTCTCGATGAAGATGAACTGCGCGCGGTTTTGGGGCACGAAATCTCGCACATAGCGCACAGGGACGTTATGGTAATAACCATGCTGAGCGTGATACCCATGATATGCTGGTATCTTTCCTGGAACTTCATGTTCTCCTCCGGAAGGGAGAGGGGGAACCTAGCGCTCATCGGCCTGTTCGCGTTCATCCTCTACTTCATCACGAACCTCCTCGTGCTTTACGCCTCGCGAATTCGTGAATATTACGCGGACAGGGGGAGCGTGAAACTCGGGAATGAACCGCATTCCCTCGCCTCCGCCCTTTACAAGCTCGTTTACAGAACAGCGAGAGCCGGGAGGAACGAGCTCAAAAGGATGGAAGGGTACAAGGCGTTTTTCCTGAACGACCCCTCAAAGGCGGCAAAGGAGTTTTCCGAGCTGAGATCCCTTGACAAGGATTTGAGCGGGAAGATCGAAAAACACGAACTCGAAGCCGTCAGGGAAAGCAAAATTAAACTCGGTTTTGCGGACAGGTTGATGGAGATGTGGAGCACGCACCCGAACATGCTCAAAAGGATAAAATATCTTTCGGGTCTGGGGTGAAATATGTTTTTCAGGAAGAAGTGCGAGTTTTGCGGCAGGCAAATAGAAAAGGGGAAGGAAATAACGGAGAAGGTTGAGGTGTACGGAAGGGTGGGACTGTGGAAGAGAAATTTCTGCTCCGAGGAGTGTCTGGAGAAATACAAAAAAGCAACATCCGAGCTCATGAAGAGGAGAAGGCCGAACGTGTGCATGAGGTGTTTGAGGTGAGGAAGTGATAGAAAATCGTGCGATTCTTTTAATACTTCTCGCGGTCATGGTTATCGGTTTTACTGTATCTGCGACAGTGGGAATGGAAGCGGGGGGCGTGATAATATTGATAGGGGTCCTGGGTTATTTCGTGTTCAACAGGCAGTCCTAGACTATGTCCAGAAGTTCTTTCAGGTCCTTTATCCTGTAATCCGGTTTGAGATTTTTGTTCCACACGGCGTCAAGGATGGCGATTTTCACCCCGGAATTCCGGGCGAATTCAAGGTCTGTTTCTGAATCCCCGACCACGAGCGTTTCATTTTTCGGGACTCCCATCTCCCTTCGTATACATTCAAGCTGGTCGGGGTAGGGCTTCCCTCTCTTCACGTCTGAGAGCGTGCACATCTTTTCGAAATACCCGTTTAACCCGAAGCGGGAGAAATACGTCTTCATGTGCCTCGATATCATGTTTGTGGCCACCGCAAGCTTCACCCCTCTGTTTTTGAGGGCACTCAGAACCTCAAGGGCGTGCGGATACAACCGGGCGTGTGCCGGGCCGATTTTGTTATAATGCCTGTACATGGTGTTAACCGCCTTTTCGAGATTCTCGTGAGAGTACTTCTTTCCCTCCTTCAGGAGGGTCTCGGCCCAGATTTCGAAAGGTTTCCCGAAGAACCTCACTATGTCTTTTTCCCATTCATACGGACCCAGCCCGAATTCCGCAAAAGTGAGGTTAATGGACTTCATTATGGCTTCGACTGAATTAATCAGTGTTCCGTCAAGGTCGAAGACAACGAGTCTGAACATGTTTTCACGAATTATAGTTATTGGGCAGACCCTGCTTAAAAATGTTCATCCGGTATAAGGGGAAGTTTTATAAACAATTATTTTAACTATTTAATAGTAATTATTTTGTGGGATAGCATGAGGAAAGAGTACGCGAAAGCCATCAGGGACGCAATTGAAAGAGGGGATTATCTTGAAGCCCTGGGTATATGGAAGATTACGGAATACAGCGCGGGAGAGAAATGGAGCGTTGATGATATTCTGCTGGGGATAGATGTGTATAAGACTGCGATAGAAGGTTGTCTGAAAATGATAAAAGAGGAGAAGAGAGCAGAAGAGAAACTGAAAATCATACGCGATGTGGGGATTTACACGGAGGAGATAGGAAAGCTTTCGGAAATTTCGAAAATGAAAGTGCCTGCGCGCAATGTTCTGGACATCGTGAATGAGATTCTGGAGATAGATGAACATGTCTCAGAGAAATTGACAGAGGTGAACAATCTTGTTAAAGAAATCGGAAAGTACGGGTCTATGGGAATAGAAACAAGGTGAGATGAATGCGAAGAGTGTGCCTTCCGGACGAAACGCTCGAGGAGATAAGGAGATGGAAGGAAATAGAATTATCCGGTTACTGTAAGGATGAATGCCAGAAGAAATGCTGTACGTTCATGTACGTGAACGGCCTCACAGCAGAGGAAGCCAAACTCGTTTGCGGAGGGGTCGAATACGACCTCCTGCACAGGCTCGAGAGAGAGGGCAAACTTGAAATCGAGAAAAATGGGCTCTTCAGCAAAACTTATGCAGTGACACCCCCGTGCCCTTCCTACGACTCTGAGAGCGGTTTGTGCAAAATTTACGATTCAAGGCCCAGGACGTGCAGGGAATTTCCCCTTCAGATTTTACCGGGAGAGGCGATGGAGGACATCGTCATCATGTTGGACAAGATGTGCGAACTTGTTAAGAAAGACGGTGAAAATCTCAAGGAACGTTTCAAAAATCTCATGTTCGTAAAAGACGTCTTAATTCTGTGAGCGGGCTTCAGTCCAGCAGCCCGCCTTTGCAGATGTCAGCCACGACCATCAGAACAGCCACGAATATGATAACGTTACCCACCACATCAAAAGGTTCGGGGAACGTTTTCGTTATGACCTGAAGTTTTACCATCCCCCCTATAATCGCAGCGACCACACCGGCAGATGCGACTTTATACGGGCCTTTAAGAAGTTTCGCAGCCCTGTCGAGGACTCTCGCGACCTTGTCAAGCGTGGTTGATTTCGCCATGTTTAAAATTTGGCCGGGCAGGGATATATAATTATGTTTAAACGGCCGGCAAAACCAGATTTCTGCAAGATTTAGAAATCCAGCAGGTCTTTCTGGGCGTTCTGCCCGGATTTCCCGGCACTAACCTTTTCGGCCCATCTGCAGAACTCGCAGTTTTTTGAAGATTCGGGTTTCTCCCCGAGCAGGCACCTGACGGCATCCCGGAATATCCTTTCCCCCCTTCTCCCGCTGACTGGGATTTTCACGGGGTCGGGGTCGAAAATCACGTTGTGCCTTTCATCCACGCCGACCGGATGGTAAAATATGAGAATCGCAAAGTTCGCAGGAGGAAGCGAGTTTTTCTCGAGGAGGAACGTGTATATGTCCATTTGATACTGGTAAAATCTGTGGGTGTTCTCCTTTCTCGGGAAGCCGCGCGTTTTGAAATCAATCGGGGCGTATCTGCCGTCGCGCGTTACGAACATATCATCAACCGCCCCCATTAAGGTTGCCCCCGTCTCCCTGTCCGTGAATCGCAGACCATGGGCATTGCTCCTCCACTTTCTCAGTTTTTCCCCGTCCGTGAACAGGCGGCCTTCGAACCTGCCTTCGAGCTCTTCGGGAACCGATTCGCTTCTCCTGTGTTCATCGAAATGCTTCTTCAGAACGAGGTCCATACCTGAAGGGAGACTGGGAAAACCCAGGGACGGTCTTTTTATTCCCTCCCTTACGTGCATCCAGAAACAGCGCGGACACTCAAGAAAGAGGGAAAGGGTGGAAGGAGAGAGTGTTATTTTCATAAAAATGTTTGTGGCATGGAGATTTAAAAACCCTCATGCTTTTTCGCACTCCTCGGTATACTCGCAGTACCTGCACATCCATTCCGTGTCCTTTGAAAGTTTTGCCTCCGGTTCGGGGATTTTTCCGTTCCTGAGGGATTCGTGAAGTTTCCGGAATCTTTCCAAAACCCCTTTCACGTATTCGGGGTCATACCTGACCTCGTACTGCTTCGTCTGAAGGGAGGACTTCTCCACGTAAACTATCATCCCGTTTCGGATACGCAGGGCATGCATGTACAGCTGTATCTGCATCACGTGCGAAGGGCTCGGCTCCTTTACCACGGAAAGGAGTTTTGTTGACTTCACCTCGACCAGAAGTTTTTCCCCGTTCCTTTCCACGAGCAGAACATCATCGACCCTTCCGGATATCTGGAAGTCCGGGAAATTCAGTTTAAAGGGAACTTCGGATTGTATCAAGCGAACCTCGGGTGTTTTCTCCGAACGCAGAACCTCTGCTATGAAGTCGTGGAACATCAGACCGACCTGGAAGATTTTCAGTTTCTCTTTGTCCGGCTCTTTTGGCTTCCTGTACGTGAACCACACCCTCCGCAGGCAGTTTCCTATCTCCGAGGGATAATACCTGCCAATTTCTTTCGGCTTCAACTCCCTCTTCAGGTGGGAGTCTATCAGTTTTTCAAAATCTATCATGGTTTAGAATTTCTGGAACGGATTTAAAAATGACCCTTAGTTAGCTAACAGGCGGCTTGTAGCGCCCGTCAACGAAATCTCTCAGCCGGGAAACA
>CAZTCK010000057.1:0-5092 GCA_964612625.1 uncultured archaeon
CAACTCCAACAGCGAGTGCGGCAGTGGCGGAGCATGCCCCGAGGGCCAATTCCTATGCGGCAAAGACTGTTGCCCTACTCCTAATCAGTGTTGTCCGGTGGTGGATGCAAACTGCCAAGATCCGAACTACTGCTACTGCAAGGAGGGGGAGAGGGTGCTGGCAGAGGCCTATACAAGAGATGTAGTGACTGAAAAAGGGAATGCCTACTGCGCTTATGCTAAATTTACAAGTCCTGGCGGAAATCTGATAATGTATACAACTGCTGTTCCGCATGGAGCGAAACTTGCCATAGCAACAGAGAAATGTAAGGAAGACACGACGAAAAAAATAGGGATAGGACCTAAAAAGGATAATATTAAATGTGGGCCATGGGAGCCTAAAAGAAAAGGTGCTTCGAAAACATGCGAAAACATGCCAACAGGTACGCTCTACGCCGTCGTATGGCATGATAACGAGGATGACGGGCCTACGGAAATTGTTGTTTGCCAGAAGTTAGATTCCGGCTCCTAGGGAAGTTCTATCCCTGAGAGGAGGGAGATGTATTTGTCGAGTCTCCTTATTTCCCTTTCAAGGGTCTCTATCGCTTTCAGAACCTCGTTCTTTCTCTCCCCCTCGAGTTTTTTCAGTTTCTGCTTGCTCTCTTCAAATTCGCGGAGAGAATCCGCTATGCCCTTCTTAACACGCATCAGGAATATCTTCTTCAGGGATTCTAGCAGGTTCCCGTTCAGCTGTATGTAAAGTTTCCTGTCCCTCGGTTTCTTGACCTTTTTCACTATGCCGAGAATTTCGAGCAGGTCCATGCTGAGGGATATCATGGACACCGAATACCCCGTCCTCTTCGCTATACCCTGAAGCGGAAGAGAGCCGCCCCCGATTATGAGAGACCCTATTATGTTTCCGTGAATGGGGGAGAAGCCCATGGATTTCGCAAGCTCTGAAAACGTGCCGTAAATCTTCCTTTCTATTTCTCTTATTTCATTCGAGTCCATTTTCCCGCCCGCATGACAGCGTGAATAGTTAATTTTATAAACTCCTGCATTAAATTAATAAACGGAACATTTAAAACTTTTTAAAAGTTGTGAATGATATGCGCAAGGGAGTCAGGGCGGGGGAGGAGAAACTTTTCGCAGAACTTATGAAAAAAGCCACCACGGGGTACGCGAACGAACTCCCGAACAAAACGCTTTCTGTCTGTCCAGAATGTTTAGAGGTCATACCCGCGGTCATATACGAAGAGGATTCGAAGGTTCTCATGCTCAAAAAATGCGAAAAGCACGGAATGTTCAAGGAAATCTACTGGGGTTCTGTGGAGATGTACGAAAAAGCGAAAAGATTTGCCTACGACGGGAGGGGCGTGGAGAACCCCCACATCAAGAAAGCAAATCCCGTGTGCCCGAAGGACTGCGGTTTGTGCGTTCTCCACAAATCCCACAGCACCCTCACGAACCTCGTGGTCACGAACCGGTGCGACCTGAACTGCTGGTACTGCTTCTTCCTTGCGGGCAAGGCGGGATACGTTTACGAGCCCACGCTTGAGCAGCTGAGGAAAGCGGTGAAGCTCGTCACGCAGGAAAAACCTGTCCCCTGCAACGCGATACAGATTACCGGCGGCGAGCCGAGTTTGCGGGATGACATAATCGACATAATCCGCATGATAAAGGAGGAGGGCGTGGACCATGTCCAGTACAACACGAACGGCATCCGCCTGGCAAAAGACCCGGAATTCGCAGCGAAACTCAGGGAGGCGGGGGTGAACACGGTCTATCTCTCCTTTGACGGCGTTACGCCCAAAACCAACCCCAAAAACCACTGGGAAATTCCCTACGTCCTCGAAAACAGCAGGAAAGCAGGACTCGGAATCGTTCTCGTTCCGACCGTGATAAAATCCACGAATGAGCATGAAATAGGGGACATCATCAGGTTCGGTTTCAAAAACATGGACGTCATTCGCGGCGTTAACTACCAGCCCGTGTCGCTTGTCGGACGAATGCCGAGGTCGCACAGGGAAAGGTTCAGGATAACGATTCCGGATGTGATAAAAAAGATAGAGGAGCAGACGGACGGGGAAATCACGGAGGATGACTTCTACCCTGTTCCCTCGGTGAAAGCGGTAACAGATTTCGTTGAGGCGCTCACGCACCGTGCGCAGTATTCGCTGTCAGCGCATTTCGCCTGCGGGATGGCAACGTACGTCTTCAAGGAGGACGGGAAAATGGTTCCCATCACGAGGTTCGTTGATGTGGAGGGGGTTTTCGAATACCTGCAGGAAAAGGCTGAAGAGCTCGAAAAGGGCAAGAACAGGATGATTGTAGGACTGAAACTCCTCTGGAAACTGAATTCCTTCATAGACAAGAAAAAAGCGCCAAAAGACTTTTCGCTTGCGAAAATCCTCTACAACGCCCTCATGAAGCACGATTACCGGGCGCTCGGGGCGTTCCACCACAAGTCGCTCTTCATAGGCATGATGCATTTCCAGGATTTGTACAACTACGATGTCAACCGGGTGAAGAGATGCGTGATACATTACACAACCCCCGAGGCCGTTATTCCTTTCTGCGCGTTCAACGTCATACCCGAATGGTACAGGGAAAAGGTTCAGAAGAGATACTCGGTTCCCGTCAGGGAGTGGGAAAAGAAACACGGGAAACTCGATGCGCTTCTTTACAGGCGCGACGTGAAAGCGCTCGAAAATTCCGAACTTTACAGGAAGACGTACGAGGGATTTATTTAAGAAAAAACAATTTTTAGTTATGGAAATCATAAAGCTCTCGAAAGCCCTGAAGGACATGGAACGCGTGAAGCTGGCGAAAGCGGTTCGTGAGGGCGGAATTCTTGTCTACCCCACAGACACGATTTACGGGATAGGGTGCAACGCGGAAAAGACCAAGAGTGTGGAAAAGATCGTGCGGGCAAAGGGGAGAGACCCGGAAAAACCGTTTTCGGTAATCGCCCCGTCAATCCAGTGGATTGCAGAAAACACCGTAATAACGAGCAGCAACCTGAAGTTTGTCAGCAGCCTGTTCCCCGGGCCCTACACGGTCGTCCTGAAAGCGAGGGTGAAGATTCCGTACGTGGTCTCAAAAGAGGGGAAGATGGGGGTTCGCATCCCGAAGAACGAATTCTGCGATTTCATCCGTTCACAGGGTTTTCCGTTCGTGACAACATCCGTGAACCTTTCGAACGAGCAGCCCGTTTATTCCGTGAAAGACATCCCCGAGCGGATAAAACAGATAACGGACTACGCGATAGACGCGGGCGAAATCCGAGGGGGAGGGTCAAGGGTATTCGACATAAGCGGAGGGGAGCTCGAAATCCTGAGGTGGTAATCCGTGGAATTCTCCGATTTCCCTGACTTCGAACTGGAGTTTGAGGTCATCACGAAATAACCTTATGTTTTTAAATAGCTTGGAGCAAGAATTCCCCGGACTTCAGTCCGGGGCGGCATAGCATTTTAAATACCTTAAATCCATAATAAATATAATTTTTAAACAGAGGGGTGTCTGGTTATGGCAAAATCCGGAGATTTTAAGAAAGAGTTCACCATAAAAATAGAAAACGTTGTTGCTTTTACCACCCTAGACATCGAGATCTCCCTGAACAAACTGGTTAATTCTGTTGAAAACACCGAATACGAGCCGGAGCAGTTCCCGGGTCTGGTTTACAGACCGACAGAACCGAGGTCCGCGGCCCTTATCTTCTCCTCCGGGAAAATAGTGTGCACAGGAACGAAATCCATAGAGATGGCAAAAAAGGCCATGAAGAAGGTCGTGAAGAAGATCGAGGAGTCCGGAATAAAGGTGCCGAAGAGGTATCCCATACAGGTAGAGAACATAGTGGCCTCCTCCAGGATAGAGGCGGAACTCAACCTGGAGGACATCGCGTTCTCTCTGGAAAACGCGGAATACGAGCCGGAGCAGTTCCCGGGTCTGGTTTACAGGATAAGCGACCCGCGCGTGGCTTTCCTTCTGTTCTCCTCCGGGAAGATAATATGCACAGGAGCGCAGAGCGAGGAGGACATACACAGGGCGCTGGCGAAATTCAAGGAGAAACTCGAGAGCGTGGGTGTAAAAGTGAAACCAGTGGCGGAGTAAATGTCCGGCCGGAGAAATCAGCCGGCTCCTGCCCTTATTTTTTTGACCAGAGCTATGAACTTCTCCCTGTCCTCTTCCTTTACGACCCTTTTTCTGTACCTTCTCCTGTCGAGGTAAACCATGCTTTTAAGTTCCTCGTTTTCCCCGAGCATTGCGGACATGGTTCCGGAATTCACGCCTATTTCCCACATAATCTCCTGAAGGTCCACGTATTTTCCCTCTTCCTCTGCCAGAGGATATTCATAACCTCTTTTCGGTTTCACCTTTGATTTTTTATTTTCAACAAACTCGCTCACTATGTGCTCTATATCACGTATGTCGCTTCCGTTTATGCAGAAGGAAGAGTAGCACTCCTTTATCTTGCCCCTTTTTTCCAGTTCCTTAATCACCTTCCACCTGTTGATTCCTTCCGGGAGGATACTCCTCAGGACGTCCTCTGCGGAGTACAGAACGTTGTTTTTAAGGGCCATTCTCTTTTGATCCTCTTTTAATTCTTCCTGGGAACGAAGATTTTCTTTGACGATTTCTATCGCTTTTTTGTGGTCAAAAGCCGGTCCGAGCTCTGATTTCACATAGTTCCTGATGTCCGCCTTCAGCTTAGCCATGCCGTCTGCAAACATGAGATTCAGAAATTCGTCAAAACTTTCAAATTCCATGCCTGTGTTTTCGTAATGCTTCAGGTTCTCCAGTGCCTGGGTCATGTAGTTTTTCCTTATGTAGGGAAACGGACTTCTCCCCTTCGCACGACTGCCGGACATCATAATGGGCGTGGAGGGACAGCCGGAACCGATTGTATGCGGAAGCGGTTTTTCCGTGAACGCTTTAGCGCGTATGTCCGCGCTAAAGGGCTCGTTCGAACCCTCGACCTCAGGCTTAGCAGCGAGAGAAGCACACTTCATGCGCTTCAACCCATTTCTTCGCTATCATTGGACTTCTTGAATTTCAGTCCTCAACTCTTCCAAGCGGAAAACCGACGCAGATTTCATCTGCGTCTTTCGAA
>CAZTCK010000058.1:0-4801 GCA_964612625.1 uncultured archaeon
ATGTTTAAGTCAGTTTACGGGCCGGTCCCTTCATGGAGGCTGGGAAGGTCTCTGGGGGTCGACCCTGTCTGTAAGAGAAAAGTATGTTCTTTCGATTGCATTTACTGCCAGCTCGGAAGGACGACAGAGAAAACGATTGAGAGGAAAACGTTCGTAAAAAATGAAAAGCTCAGGCACGACCTTGAGGAGATATGGAAAAAAGTGAAGGGGAAGGCGGATGTGGTCACGTTGTCGGGGACAGGCGAGCCGGAGCTGGCGGAAAACCTCGGGGAACTGATAGGCATCGCGAGGGAAATAACGGGTCTGAAGGTTGTTGTGCTGACAAATTCATCCCTTATGCACAGGAAAGATGTGCGCTCCGAACTCGCGAAGGCGGACGTGGTCGTGGCGAAACTCGACGCGCCGAATCCCGAAATTTTCGGGGAGATAAACAGGCCGCATCCATCGATAAACTTCAAGGAAATGCTCGAGGGGATGAAAAAATTCAGGGAGGAGTTCAGGGGGAAATACGCTTTACAAATGATGTTTGTGGAGCTGAATAAAGACCATGCAAAGGAGATGAGAAAGCTCGCGGAAGAGATCGGACCGGATTGCGTCCAGATAGACACCCCTCTCAGACGTTCGCCCGTGAAACCGTTAAGTTACGAAGAAATCGAAAAGATAAAGCAGGTTTTCGACGGGATGGAGTACATCTCCGTTTACGACCGGAAGAAGCCGGAAGTTGAGGTAATGGACCGGGAGGAAACACTCGAAAGAAGACCCGAATAATTTATTTAACCATCACCACAATATTAAATAAGGGTTGGGATATGTTCAATCCGGATGTTCTTGAGAAGGAGGGAAAAAAGGTCGTTTTACTGGGAAATGAAGCCATCGCGAGAGGCGCGCTGGAATCGGGAATAGGTCTGTCTGCTTGTTACCCCGGGACGCCAAGTTCGGAAATCGGGATAACGCTTTCAAGCGTGGCGAAAAAACTCGGTTTTTATTTTGAATGGAGCACGAACGAAAAGGTCGCTTTTGAGGTGTGCGCCGGGGCGGCGTGGTCAGGCGTCCGCTCGCTGACCGCCATGAAACATTTCGGACTCAATGTGGCGAGCGATTCGGTTCTGCCCGTGGTGTTCACGGGTGTGAAAGGCGGGCTTGTGCTCGTTGTTGCCGATGACCCGTACGGCCACAGCTCCGCGCAGTCAGAGCAGGACACAAGATTCTACGCAAGAATGGGTAAAATTCCCACACTCGAACCCTCCAACGCGCAGGAGGCAAAGGATTTCACGAAACTCGCCTTTGAGATATCCGAGAAATACGAAATACCCGTCATCGTGCGAACGACCACGATGGTCTCCCATTCGGCGGGGACCGTGACGCTGGGCAAACTGAAAAAACCGAAAACAAAGGGGAAATTCAGGAAAGACCCCAGCAGGTATTTCAACATCAGACCGAACCTGCAGAGACTCCATGCGAAGCTGAACAGGAAAATCGAGGCAATCGAGAGGGAATACGGAAGGAAAATAAACAAGGTGGAAGGTGAAGGGACAATAGGCATAATAGCGAACGGTGTTTCGTATCAGTATGTGAAGGAGATCGGACCGCTCCTGGGGGTGAAGACAGCGAAGCTCAACATGACATATCCCATCTCGAGGGAGTTCGTGGCGAATTTTATAAGGGGACTGAGAACACTCATAGTAGTCGAAGAACTGGAACCGGTTGTTGAAGACTTCGTGAGAGCGGTCGCAAAGGATGTGAACCCCAAGCTCAAAATCCACGGAAAGGATTTGCTTCCGAGGGTTGGGGAATACACACCGGAACTCGTCCGGAACGCGATCGCGCCCATAGTGAAAATAAAGAAATATGATTTCTCGAAGCAGGACAAATTAATCAAAAAGATAAAGATACCCACAAGGAAACCCGTATTCTGTCCGGGCTGCCCGCACAGGTCAACGTTTTACGCGGTGAAGCAGGTTCTGGGGGAGGACACAGTCTGGGCCGGGGATGTGGGTTGTTATGTTCTGGGAATATTTGAACCGTTCGAAATGCAGGATTTCATGATTTCGATGGGAGCGAGTCTTGGTCTCACACACGGTATAAAGAAGGTTAGTAAGCAGAAAGCGGTCGTCTTTGTAGGAGATTCCACATTCTTCCACGCGGGTATGCCGGGTCTTGTGAACATGAGCGTTCACGGGACGAAACCACTCGTGGTTATAATGGATAACGGCGTGACTGCGATGACCGGGCACCAGCCGCACCCGGGAACGAAGTACAACGCTATGGGCGAAGAGAGGGAACCGGTAAAGATAGAAGATGTCGTTCGTTCTTTCGGGGTCAAAAACATACGCGTGGTCAACGCCTTCAACCAGAGCGAACTGCAGTCCGCGGTGAAAGAACTCGTGAAGAAGGACGAACTTGGCGTCCTCGTTTCAAGGGGCATGTGCAGACTGCTCATGAAGAGGATAGCGAGGTCGAAGGGCATCGAACTGCCGACGTTTGAGATAGTGAAGGGTAAGGAAAAGTACTGCGAAAAACTCGTGAAGGAATTCGCATGCCCTGCCATAATAAAGAGGGGGGACAGGATTTACATAAGACAGGATATGTGCTGGGGATGCGGTGTATGCTCTCAGCTCGTCCCTAAAGGCGTGATAGTTTCCAAAAAGAAGGGGAAGAAAAAATGACGTTCAACATATTACTGACGGGAGTTGGAGGAGAAGGGGTCCTGGTTACGTCAGTTATAATAGCGAGGGCTGCGGTGTACGAGGGGTATGAGATAAGCGGCACTCAGTTACACGGCCTTGCCCAGAGAGGCGGCTCGATACCCACACACCTCAGGATAGGGAAGGATAAGGTCCATTCCCCCCTGATTCCGAGAGGGCAGGCAGACCTGATACTCGGGCTCGAACCCATAGAGGCGGTCAGAGCATGTTATTACGCGAGTAAAGACAGGACGAATTTCGTGATCGACACGTACCCCGTGAAACCCGTTTACGCGAACATCCGCGGGGAAAAATACCCCTCCGACAGGAAGATAGAAAGCATGCTGAAACCATTTGCGAAAAAATACGTCTTCGTTGACGCGTCCAACATCTGTGAGGAGAAATTCGGAGATCCCATCTACGGAAACGTTATGGCTGTTGGTGTCGCTCTCTCGAACGGTATGCTTCCCCTCGGGAGGAAATCAATCATTCACGCGATAAAGAGAACCGTCCGGAGAGGGCTGGACGAAAATCTCGAGGCCTTCAGGATGGGACTGGAATTCAAAGGTTAAAACCAGCAGAGGTGAAGTGAAACGGGAGCGATAATGTTTCTGGTGGTATATTTCTTTATTGGACTTTTCGCGGGCTTCATGGCGGGAATGTTCGGGATAGGTGGAGGTTCTGTGAGAACACCGCTACTCTATGCTGCTGGCCTCCCTCTGCTCAGCGCTTTTGGAATAAACATGGTGGTTATACCGTTTTCCTCTCTTGTGGGGGCAATAACTCACAGGAAGAACATAAACTGGGATTATGCTACGTACATTGTCTTCGGTGCTGTTGCGGGTTCGATAACAGGGGCACTTTTGGTGGGTGTAATACCGACTATTCTCTTGGCTATAATCTTCGTACTAATCTCCATCATTACGGTTTTTGGGATCTATTTGGATAGGATTAGTCCCAAGCTCCACCAGAAAATCAACCCGAATGCAAAAAACATGGCTGGGGGGATGTTTCTCATAAGTTTGATAATAGGCATGCGTGGAGGAAGTGGTGGCTCTCTTTTCCCACCATTCTTGAAAATGATGAAATTTAGTATGCACAAGGCGATAGCCACATCTCTGTTCACGAGTGCGTTTTCAGCGAGCGCGGGGGCTTTGATATACCTTTTTAGAGGGGATGTTCCCCTCATCCCGGCATTGACAGTAATTATAGGCTCGATAATAGGCGCGAGAATCGGAAGTCTGCTTTCATTAAAAACCAAGCCCGCATGGTTGAAGGCAGGGCTTTCCATGCTCGTTGTTATCCTTTCTCTTACCGTTCTTTTCAAAGCGCTGGCGGTATGAGCACTTAAAAACCTAAATCAATTTTAAAAACGAGGTGTTATCAACGAAAAGAAAGTTCACAGGATTGATAGTTGTTTTGTTGGCGTTCGCATCGTTTATGCTTTTTAGCCCGGAAATTATAGATAAAACAGGTGGGGGCAGGTTTGAAATGGAGGCGAGAAAAGTGAGAATAACAACACTTTTCGATAACTACATATACGATGCAAATCTGGACACGGGATGGGGGTTTTCCTGTCTGCTTGAACTCAAAAACGAAACCATACTCTTCGATACGGGGGCGAGTTCCGTAACGCTTCTACACAACATGGAAAAGCTCGGTAAAGATGTGAAAGCGATAGACAAAATCGTTCTTTCCCATATTCACGGAGACCACACAGGAGGTTTGAGTGGTGTGTTGAAAGCCAATCCCAACATGACTGTTTATTTGCTCAGGTCCTTTCCGGAGGATTTCAAGGTTAACGTGAAAACATACGGTTCTGAGGTTATCGAAGTCAGCGGACCGATGAAAATATCGGAAAGTGTGATGACGACAGGAGAACTCGGGACATGGATAAAGGAACAATCCCTGCTGGTGAAAACGGAGAACGGGTTAGTTGTGATAACAGGTTGCGCGCATCCGGGGATTGTGGATATCGTAAGGAAAGCGAAGGACATCACGAACGAAGAAGTATATTTGGTTCTGGGCGGTTTCCATCTGGGGGAGGCGAGCAAGCTCGAACTCGAGCGGATAATAAACGAGTTCAGGAAGTTAGGTGTTCGAAAGGTCTCTCCCAC
>CAZTCK010000059.1:0-4749 GCA_964612625.1 uncultured archaeon
CGGAAAAGGGTTCTTCGAACCCTCGACCTATCGCTTTCTCGCGGGTTGCAGGAGGTGCAGGAACCCGCTGGTGGTTTCTGCTACGAGGCGATCGCTCTTTAGAGGTTGACACAGGCGAACCCGTGCCCCCCGAAACTACCGCTGAGCTATCAGGGCATATATATGTATTTTAGAAAGACGGTTTTATCTATTTATACTTTTCCCGGGTCATATTTTTTAGTCCTTTTTCCATACCCTCTATATGAAAGAGGCGATGTTCTACAAGAGACTGAGGGGGAAGAAAGTCAAATGCGAGCTCTGCCCGAGGTTCTGCCTGATTCCCGAGGGGAAGAGAGGGTTCTGCGGCGTAAGGGAAAACAGAAAAGGCAAGCTCTTCTCACTTGTTTACGGACTTCCTGTCTCAGTCGCTGTGGACCCGATAGAGAAGAAACCCCTCTTCCATTTCGCTCCCGGGACAAAATGCCTTTCCATCGCAACGGTCGGATGCAACCTCAAGTGCAAATTCTGCCAGAATTTCGAAATCTCCCAGGAGTACGGGGAGATTTACGGAAATGAGATGCTCCCGGAGGAGGTGGTGGAACTCGCCAAAAAATATAATGTGGAAGGCATTTCCTACACGTATACCGAACCTACAGTCTTCTTCGAGTACGCCCTCGACATAATGAAGCTTGCAAGGAAAGAGGGACTTTACAACATGTGGGTTTCCAACGGTTACACCAATCCAGAGCCCATACGCGCACTCTCGAAATATCTGGACGCGGTGAACGTTGACCTCAAAGGGGACGATGTGTTTTACAGGGAGATATGCGGTGGTGTGGGAGTTTCGCCTGTCCACGAATCTCTGGAGGCCTACAAGAAAGGCGGAGTATGGGTGGAAGTCACTAACCTCATAATTCCAGGACTCAATGACTCTGAAAATGCGATTTCAAATCTGGCGGAGTGGATCGTCCGGAACCTCGGGAAGGAGACACCCCTTCATTTCTCAGCATTCTTCCCAACGTACAAACTAACGGAGATTTCGCCTACTCCTGTTTCCACACTTGAAAACGCGGTCAGGCTGGCAAAGGAGAAAGGCATGAAATGGGTCTACGCGGGGAATGCGTGGGGAAACAAATACGAATCTACTCATTGCTGGAAGTGCGGGACGCTTGTGATAAAAAGAGTTGGTTTCTCCATTCTCTCCCTGAAAGAAAAGTGCCCCAAATGCGGGGAACGTGTGGATTTAAGGGGGATGAAGTGGACAGGGAAACAACAAAAATGATTTAAATAGAGAAATTCCTAATGTGAGTATTATGGACAAGAAAATCGAGGAACAGGTTAAGAAGAAGATGAAGGAAGGATGGATACGCACAAGTATGATGATAGAGGCGATGGCTATTTCAAAAGATGCGGTAGAGAGCGCGCTCAAAAAACACATCCAGAAAATGGAAAAAGAAAAGGATGTGTTAATTTACAAGAAGGTCTTCGGTGACACGAAAGAGGTGGAAAGGCCGCTGCCGAATATCTCCAAGGGTTTTTCCCAGGTGGTGGAGATCGAACTTGTGGCAGAGAATTTTGACAAACTTTTCTATCTTGTTCTGAATTACGGTCCTTCCTCTGTTGAGATTCTTGAGCCGGAAAAGATAGTGGTGAGTTTCGGGGAGGCGCAGGGCATACTCAACACCCTGGCAACCATAATACACAGATTTGCTGCGGCCGGGGGCGGTGGCCTGATTATTTCCTCCTGAGAGGGGGTGATTTCCGTGGTGAAGCTCAAGACATGCAATATATGCAAGAAGAAGTTCAAGGCAAACCTGCCCGGAAGACTGCAGATAGTCAAAAGGAAGGAAAAGGGCAAGGTCGAAATCTGGGTCTGCCCGAAATGCATGCCTGAGGTCAAGAAACGGCTAAAGGATCTCGATTTGATATTCTAATATCCCCTAATCCGGTATATATGTCAGCAGATGATAGGTGGAGAAACTAAAGTATTCCACGAAGTTTACAACATCTGAAAATTTCGTTTCTATCTCGTCTATTATGTCCAAAAGTTCATGAAGATCCTTCACTACGAGTTCCATCTCAAAATCCGACCCGCCAATTGTCTTATTCACCTGATAGATGTTCTTGTGAAACTTGCAATAGTTAAGAATTTCCTCGTTCCTCTTTGTGGAAATCAGATTCAAATCTATCCTGTAGTTCTCATACCCCAGTTTCTCCGTGTTCAGACCAATCTTGTAGCCACATAATATCTTCTTTTTCTCAAGTTTTCTGATTCTCGCCCTGATGGTGTCTGGACTCACCCCGAGTTTTCTGGCTATCTCCAGGGAAGACAGCCGAACGTTTGGGGCATATAACTTTATTATCTCCCAGTCCAGGTCATCGAATTTTACTTTTGTTCCGTCCCCGTAAACTCTCGTTATGGTTTTCGCCTCCTCGTTCATGAAGAATGTGCGATTGAAGTTGTATACAGGAGCATACAGCGAAACATCATAGGTGCGTATGTATTCCTTGTAAAGAAGAAGAATTTCATCCCATATCCTGTGGAAATCCGATATCTTCCGGATTCCCACGAAAAACGCCAGATCCCACTTTCCGTGGCATATCGCTATTGTCCACACCTCCTTCATTCCCTTCAGGTATTCAATCACATCCTTCATTCTTTCGCTGCTCATCCGCTGGAATTTCAGGTATACCCTGAACGTGAAGAAGCCGAGTTTGGACATGTCCACGATAGCGGTAAAGTTGGTTATCACCCCTTCTTCTTGAAGCCTCCGTAAACGAAAGGAAACGAACTGCTTCGATCTCCGGAGGGCTTTTGCGAGGTTCGATATACTCGTATGCGAATCCTTATCCAGCTCATAAAGAAGCTTGCGGTCGTATGCATCCAGAACAAATACGTTTTTCATATTTTATAATTGCTATTTTATATAAAAAGTTTTCAATTTTTGTAAAAATTTTTTACTGATATTTTTTTATTATATAATTTGTTACTATTAATTGGTGATTAATATGTGTGTACTTGGGGGTAGTAACACACAAAAAGAGAGGGACGTCAAAATCCTTTTCATTATCCCTCCCTTTCCTGCTAGGACGTACCCCGGAAAGACAATGGGACCTGATTATTTAGTCTCTGCTTTGTTCAAGCACGGATTCACCCAGGTTGAAATTCTTGACCTTGATGTCCTCGGGGTGAAAGCACTGAAAAGGGAGATGAAAAAAGATTACGACCTAATAGGTATTTCCTTTCTCAGCTTCCAGACTGATGTGGCAATGAAAATAGCTGAAAAATGTCACAGGATTATGAGAAAGAAGGGAAGAAGGAGGAAGAAATCCAGGGAGTACGTTCCCATAATCGTGGGAAACTGCGGGGCGACGTGGGGTTATGAACTCGCTAGGTTATATCCTCATGTTGATTTATGGTGCTTGGGGGAAGGACTTGAAACGATAGTGGAGATAGCGGAGTATGTTGAGAAAGGGACGCTGATTGAGGACAGAAGAAAGATTAAAGGGACGGCATTCCTTGAGGGAAGGAAAATCGTGGTGACTGAGAAGAGACCGCTGGTCGCGAATGTGGACGAGTACATTCCCGTAAGGCTCCACCATTACAGGGCGTATGATTTCGACATTTTCGATTACAGGAAAACCGCTCAGGTCATGACGAGCTTCGGATGTCCTTATGCATGCGTGTTCTGCAGTGAGGCAATGAGAGGCCCAGTAGTAAGGGAGAGAAGTCTGGAAAGTATAAGGAAGGAAATTGAAATCCTTGTAAAGGAAGGTTACAGAGGAATATACTTTGATGACTCGACCTTCACCTACAGAAAGAAGAGAACGCTTGCAATAGCAAAGATGATGAAAGAATTTCACGAAAATTACGGGTTGGTATGGGGGTTCAACACAAGAGTCGACTGCCTGGACGAGGAGGTGCTCAGAACAGTCAAAGAATCAGGCTGTGTGTATCTCTTTTGTGGAGTGGAGTCTCTAACACCCGAAGTGGTAGCAGGAATGAACAAGATTATCCCGCAGAACAGGGATTATCCGCCTCTCGTGAAAACTCCCGAGGAATATGTTGAGAGGGCAAAAAAGGTCTACAGGATAATGGACAGGTTCGGGATAACGAAGTCCTGCTTCCTGATATTTGGCGGACCGAAAAGAACGAAGGAAAAGGGAGAGGTCAGAATAGAGGTCGAGAGCTTCGAGGATGCAAAGAGAACGATAGAAACTGCTGTCTTTGAACTCAATCCCGAATACATATCTATAAACATCCTTCGCTTCATACCGGATGCGGTCATGTCCTTCGCGAAGCCATATGCAAAACTGAGGGGGCAGAAAGAACCGATAACAGGCAGATACTTTTCATCTAAATACAGGAAAATGAAGAAAATCAGGAAGAGACATATGAAACATCCGATTTACCTCGCATTCGAAGCAGCCTCGGATTTCTATATGGTTCCGCCAAAGATTACACCACGGTACGCATACGACATTCTGAAATATCTGGTCGACATGGTCAACCTGCACAACAAAATCTCGAAAACCAAAACACTGATATGGGTAGACAAGGAATTCAGGAAATACCTCAGGGTTGACAAAGACGGAATCCACCACCTTACAGAATTCTCAGAGATAGGCTGAAAGATTTGGAGTCGAGAACAAAAATCTTTTACTTCTTCCCTTTCTTTTTCTTGGCTGTTTTCTTTGGTTTTGATTTCTTTACCTCTTTCTTCTTTTTCTCTCCCTTCTGTTTTTTGTGTTCCTTCTTCTCCGGTTTTG
>CAZTCK010000060.1:0-4731 GCA_964612625.1 uncultured archaeon
TTTATCTCGTCTATGAATATCACTCCTGGGTCGCCTGTCTTCCATGCCTGGTATGTTATCATCTCCCAGACCTGGCGAGCAAAGAGTTTCTTGAAAACTTTCCCGTTTCTCGGGTTGACAAGTTCGTATTCCCCGTTATTTTCAAGGGCGCGCATAAACTTGTCCGTCACGGCAACGGATATGTTGAAGTTCGTTAATATCCGGTTTTCGCTGTCTTTCGCGGTTATGAAATCGAGTATGTCGGGATGGTCTACCCTGAGAATCCCCATGTTTGCTCCTCTTCGTTTTCCGCCCTGTTTGATAACCTCCGTTGCCACGTCGAAAACCCGCATGAAGGACAGCGGACCGGAGGCAATCCCTTTTGTTGATTTCACAACATCCCCGTTTGGCCTCAACCTCGAGAATGAAAATCCCGTTCCTCCACCGGACTGGTGGATGAGGGCGGTGTATTTCAGGGTGTCGAATATGCTGTCAAGCGAGTCGCCCACCGGCAGGACGAAACACGCTGAAAGCTGGCCGAGCGGAGCACCCGCATTCATGAGCGTGGGGGAGTTTGGCATAAACTCGAAATTCGTCATCATCTCGTAAAATTCGTCCTCCCTTTTTTTCACTTCATCCCACCTGTTTTTGAGTATTTCCAGGAGTTCGCTGAATGTGACCTTCATCTGCCTCCGCAAGTTGAGCCGGTGGTATGCCTTGTGAAGCATGCGAACGTTGTTTATGTTCAGGCCGATATCCTTCGCTTTCTTCGGAAGGCCTTCGAGTTCAGGAAGTTCTTTTATCGTCTGTTCCCTGTTTCTGTCAAAAACTTTTTCATTGTAGAGGATGTCGACGATGGCGAGGTGCCTCGCAACCCTCCTGAACATCTCGCCCGTGGACTCCACCACATTCCCTTCCTCGTCCTTCAGAAGATACCGCGCCTTCAAAACCTTTATCGTGTTTACAGGAAGTTTCAGTTCGTCCTTCACCCCGAGAATCTCCTTGGCCTCCCTTACCTTTTCTCTCTCCTTTCTGTAAAGAATGTACGCCTTCGCAGTTTTCGCGTGGCCATTCTCTATGAGAACTTTTTCCACTATATCCTGAACGTCCTCGACCGAGGGGATTTCCTTCACAAACTTTTCTTCGAGGATACGAATGACCTGTTCTGTCAGTTTCTTGGCGAGCTCGTAGTCCTCCCCTCCGACCGCTTTTGCGGCCTTGAATATCGCGTTGGTTATCTTATCCCTTTCGAAGTCCACAATCCTTCCGTCCCTCTTTCTTATCTTCTTTATTCCCATCATCTCACCTCTTCCTTCCTGTAAGTTTTTTGAGTTCGTTTTCAAAGCTTTCAAGGTCTGCAAACTCCCGGTAAACGGAAGCGAAGCGTATGTAAGCGACCTTGTCAATTCGCCTGAGCTTTCTCATCACGAGTTCCCCTATCCTTTTGCTGGGGATTTCGATGGTGTCCTCGTTCCTCAGTTCTGTCTCGATCTCATCCACCATCTTTTCGATGGTCTCATTCGTTATAGGACGTTTTTCGCACGCCTTGAGTATTCCGCTTTTCAGCTTGTTCCTGTCAAAACGTTCGCGCCTTCCGTCCTTTTTAACGACTATAAGGTCTGCGGATTCTATCCTCTCGTAAGTGGTGAATCTCTTCCCGCACTTCAAACATTCTCTTCGCCTGCGGATTGATTTTTCGTCCGACTCTCTCTTGTCGATAACCTTCAGTTCGTGGTGCCCGCAATAGGGACATTGCATCGAATCCCACACCCCAACCCGAAATTTCGGAATTTTACTACTGAATAAAAAACACAATATATTGTGTTTTTATCCTCAACAAAAACAATATATTGTAGATGCGGTTTTATATAAACTTTTCGCTCCTGGAAAATATATTTTAATTTTGCATATTATTTAACATGTCCAGAGTTTACTTCTCGCCCGCTACGCGAAAGAAAGAAATGTTGAAAGCGATAAAAATTCTTTACGAGAAGGTTTCGCGGGATTTCGATGTGAACGGGAAGAAAATCGCTGTCAAAACGCACTTCGGGGAGAAGGGGAACAGAACGCACCTCGACCCTGCGTTCACGAAAAGGATATGCGAGGTTATCAGTTCGAAGGGTGGAACACCGGAGCTTGTTGAATGCAACACGCTCTACAGGGGAGAAAGATTGCGAACGGAAACGCACATCAAACTCGCGAAGAAACATGGTTTCGATTTCGCTCCCATCGTTATATGCGATTCCGGCGGGGAGGAATGGAGAATTCCCATCAGGGGGAAGCATTTCAAGGAGGTGAAAGTCGGCGGAAAGTTGAGGAATTACAGAATGATGGTGAGCATAGCGCACTGCAAAGGACATATCGCGGCCGGATACGGCGGGGCGCTGAAAAACATAGGCATGGGTCTGGGCAACAGGGCAGGGAAACTGGAGATGCACGCGAAGGTCAGGCCGGTATTCAACCATTCAAAATGCAAAGCGTGCGGGGTATGCGCGGAGAATTGTCCAGCGGGAGCGATCACTCTGAAAGAATACGCCGTCATGGATGAGGAGAAGTGTATAGGGTGCGCGACATGCATAGCGGTTTGTCCGTACGGGGCTGTTGAAATCCCGTGGTTTGATGCGACCGCAGAAGAACTTCAGGAGAGAATCGTGGAATACGCCTGGGGAATAACAGGCAGGATGAAAACCATATATTTCAATTTCCTCGTGAACATCACGCCGCGCTGCGATTGCATCGCGGATTCAGGGAAGCCGGTTGTGAAGGATATCGGAATCCTCGCATCCAGGGACGTGGTTTCGATAGAACAGGCCTCCATAGATATGATAAGGGAGAGTGCCGGTAGAGATATATTTAAGGAAATCCACAACATTGACGTCTCCGTCCAGCCGAGATACGCGGAGAAGCTCGGAATGGGGGAAAGGGACTACGAGATTGTGGACATCCGAAATCTATAGCCAGAGCTAACCAAATCGAACACCAGAATCAGAATTGACGGCTCAATTACCATCGTCTTCTTGATCTGTGCTTTTGGTAACAATCCCTGCAGTACACAGGCCTGTCTCCAGAAGGTTTGAAGGGAACCTCGGTTTCTTTCCCGCAGTCAGAACACTTTACCGTGTACAGTGTTCTTCCAAACCTGTCTTTTCTCTCTTCTTCCATTAAATCTCCTCTTTTATAGTGCTTGATATAGGGGTTGGGGGTATTTAAATGAATGGGTGTTCGTAATTCTGACTGGTGCTATAACAACGTTATATTTATAAACTCCGATTTCCAATATTACCATCTAGGTCGAAACCACCAGCGGGTTTCGACGCATCCTGCCACCAAGGTCGAAACCACCAGCACTCAGAACTTCCAGCATGTTTCGAAAGATGGGGTTAAACCATGAAACCGATGTGCGAGTATATGATTAATGAACTGCTCCCGGGCTTCCGGGCGTTAGTGGCGAAGAAGCTGATAGAGGACCATGGTTTTTCCCAGACGCAGGTCGCCGCGATGCTCGACACAACGCAGCCCGCGATATCGCAGTACAAGAGAGACCTTCGCGGAAGGAAAACCGAGGTATTCCTGAAAAATCCCAGCCTGCTCGGCCTTCTCGAAGAAATAACAAAGAGCATCGCGAGAGGCGAGGTGAAGCCCGAACAGACGGGATACGAATTCTGCAGGGTCTGTAAATTCATAAGGGATAACAACCTCCTTCCTGCGGATTCCTGAGGCCGCGAATCCAAATTTTTAAAACAGGGCTCACATAAAGAATAATTATGACAGAGTATTGGAAAAAGAAGATATACGCGTTTTCTCTGGACAATCCCGTGGAGGTTTTAAAGAAGGATAAGGCCCTTGTCAAAAAGCTGAAGGAGGAAAATGCAAAGCTGAGGGAGGAAATGAGGAAGCTTCTCGAAAACAACCAGAAGCTCGTCAAACTCGTGGAACTGATGGAGGAGAAGATTAAAAAGCTGACCGAGGATATGAAGAAGAACTATGTGTATTCCTATGAACACGGCGGCTGGGTTGAAAAGGACGCGCTCGACAAAGGGAAGGTCAAACTCGCTCCCTCCATGCTGAGCGTGGATTCCATAAACAACCAGCTTGCCGAGATTCTGAGGATGATAGAACGTCACAGGATAAAGGACGTTGACTGAATGTTTAAATAGAAATAAATAGTAATATAAAATAAGCGAGGTGTCTTGATGGCGAAAAAATCAATGAAGGAAATACATGAGGGTTTGGAGGGTGTTCTGAACACGCTCACGGAAGACGTTGTCAAAGCGCTGGACATCAAGGAAGAAAAGAAGATTCTGGAGCAGCAGATAAGACAGCTGAAAGACGAGGAAATCCAGTTAAGGGAAGTGGTCGAGCATCTGAAGAAGACAAGGGACAAAATGCAGGGAGAACTCAAGAAAAAGGAGAAGGAAGAGGAAGACCTTCAGTCGAAAATAAACGCACTGAAAGAGGACAAGGCAGAGCTGGAATCGGAGAAGGTCATGCTCAGGCAGCAAATCAAGAACCTTCAGAGGGAAAAGGAGATGATGCAGAAATCGCTCGAGAAAACGAATGATATGCTCATCACTCTCAAACACCAGATAGCGGAATTTGACGAGGAAATCAGGGGATAAAGCCAGCGAAACCCGCGGGCTTTCTTTTTATTTTTGAAAATGAATTTCTATTTATGTCAGCGCAGAGAGCAGGCGTGGCTGACCTCCCCCTTCACGGCGGGAGATGCCCTCCGTGGCTGTTCAAAAGGATGAA
>CAZTCK010000061.1:0-4695 GCA_964612625.1 uncultured archaeon
TTCTTTCTTCACCTCTTTTTCAGCCTTTTCCTTCTCCGGCTCAGGTTTCTCCGTCGGCTTCTCCTCTGGTTTTGTTTCTTCCTTCGCTTTCCCTTCTTCTTTCGGTTTTTCCTGGGGTTTCTCCTCTTTCTTTTCCTCTTTGGGCTTCTCTTCTTTTTTCCCGAAGATCTCTTCAGGTTTCTTCGAGCCGTACTTCACAATCTTCGTGTTCACCTGCACGATATCCCCGGAAATTGTATTCCCACGAACGGACTTCCTCCTTCGTTCTCCCTTGCGCTTTGGGTGGAAACCCGGTCCGCCTGTTAGCAACACACGCTTTCTTGCCGTTCCGGGTATATCCGGCCTCATGGGAAATCCCTGTTTGTCCGAGCCCCCAGTAATCTCCAGTTCGTAACCCGGCATGCCCAGAAAATCCCCCTTTACTTTGTCTCCTATTTTTCTTCCTATCAGGCCGGATTCCTTCTGCGGAATCTCTTTCTGGTACGTCTTCCTCGTTTTAGGGTCAGAAACCACAAGTTTGAACATCCTATCACCTCCTCAGTCATGCCGAAGCGTTCCCGAGTTAAGGTTTATTTTGACGGGAGGGTATTTAAATGTATTTCTTTAGTTCTTTCTGAAGCAGGGGAAATTCCGAAACTTCTGGTATAATTTTTTTCGCGAAATTGCTGTAATCCGCAGGGTCTCCTTGTAAACCATTATCGTTTATTTCAAACAGCTTCCTTCCCCATAGATCGGATATTACAACCTCGCGCGTTTCAACAGTGGTTGTGCCGGAATTTTCATTTTTCTGTATACTGAACATGACTTGAGCGTAAGGCTTCCCGTTCGTATTATATACCTGAATAGTGCCGCTTTCTGTTTTTTCGGAATCCAGAAGCTTGGTCTTCACCTGCTTCATGGTTTAACCTTTTGGTGCAAAACCTTTAAATCTCTTTCTTTTCTGCGGTAACTTTATAATTCGAGTCCCCCAATTAACCTTATGGCCACGATATTCACGCCACTTATCCTCGCTGCCCAGTCATTCGTGGAGACCTACGGCGTCGCCGGGACGTTTGTCATAGCAATTTTCGAATCCTTCATTTTCCCCGTCCCTACCGCTTTCTTCGTGACACCCGCAACCGTTTTGGGAGCGAACCCTTTTCTGGTTGCAGTGGTTGCGACTGCCGGTTCGCTTATCGGGGCGGTCATAGGTTACGCTCTGGGGTTTTACCTTGGAAAGCCCGTATTCCTGAAGCTGTTCAAGCAGAAAAATCTTGACAAAGTTGAGAAATGGTATGGCAAGTGGGGGGAATGGATAGTTTTAATCGCAGCCGCCGGTCCCATCCCCTTCAAGATAGTGACGTGGTGTTCGGGTATGTTCGAGCTGAATTTCAGGAAGTATATGCTGTTCTGCACCGCGGGGAGAATCTTCCAGTTCTTCGTGGCCGCATACGTCGGGAACCTTGTCGGGCCATGGTTTCTTGGTTTTTTTCTTTGAGAAAAGCAATTCCAGCATTACTTATAACCGCGAACCCGGACTCCTCTCCCTTTGGGGTTCGGAACGATGCGGATGATATTCTCATCGAGACTCACATACAGGTGGTTCACGGGCCTTCCCGGACTCTCCTCTTTCCCTATGTAGAGTTTTTTGTTTATCACGCACACGTTCTTTGGTCTGAACTTCCCGTCCTTTCCCATCACATAAAGAGGAAATCCCAATTCTATGAAATGGCTTATCTCTTTTGCGAGCAGGGCGGATATGCTCTTCTTTTCCAAGTACTGATACAGATCTGACATTAGGTTAAATTGTACTTTAAACTTTATAAATGTTACCACCAAAAGAAGATAAATATGCACAAAATCTCGAGAAGGGAATTTCTGAAGTATTCCCTCGCAATGGCGGCTGATTCTTTCCTCCCCCAAATAGAAGTTCCCATACTCGCGTACCACAACGTTAGCGAGAAAACCGACAGATTTGGTTACACGGTGACTCCCCGTGAATTCAGGAAGCATATGGAGACGCTCTGGAAAGAGGGGTACACACCTGAAAGTATCGACAACTTCGTGTGGGGGGAGATGCAGTCGTGGGGGAAGAAGTTCATCGTGACATTCGATGACGCATACCCCGGTCAGTTAATGGTGGACGACAACGGGGAAATTGAAAGGGAATGCGCTTACGGGATACTGAAAGAGATATACGGCGAAAAGGCGAACGCCGCATTCTTCGTGTGTTTCGACAAGAACGGCTCCGCCTTCGGGTCTCCTGGAAAGGAGAAATACATCCTCAACCTCATTCTCGATGAGGGCTCGTGTGTTGGGCACCACACGTACAGCCACAGGTTCCTGAACACTCTCGGTTATGAAGAAGTGGAAAGGGAGATAAGAATGGCGGACGAAAAATTTGCGGAACTTCTCGGGCCCAGAGCGGCCGCGGTGAAGATTTTCTGCTATCCCGGAGGGGAATTTCCGAAGGACAAAAGAGGGATGGATATTATAAGGAAACGATTCGTCGGGGCAGTCAGGACGAGAAGAAATTACGCGGTGAGCCCTGCTCCTTACCCTCCCGGCCGGTACCTTTTCGAAATACCGAGAATAGGTATGTATACTGGCAAGAGAGGTGAGAGGGCCCTGAATAAAATCATAAGGGGTTTATACGACCCTCTATCTCCTTCAATTCCGCCCCGATTACGAGAATGAGTTTATCCCTTGTTTTAAATCCGCGAACAATCCTCACATCCTTCCCGAACATGCGTTTCAATTTGCGTACGATTTCGATATTCGCCCTTCCGTTCTTTGCGGGCGAAACAACCTCGAGAACGAGCTTCCCGCCCTTCTTCACGAATCTGAATTCCCCCGAATCCGGTCTGACCCTCAGTTCGACCAAAACGCCGTTTCTTGTTTCTCTTAACACGCACTGCACCCCAATCTAAACATATATTATAAACGAAATTCAATATTTTAACATGGTTGACAAAAAACTCCTCGATTATGTGAATTCTGCTCTGAAATCCGGTCATTCCGCTGATGATATAAGGGAGACGCTCCTCAGAGAGGGTTGGAAAAAGGAAGATGTGGATGAGGCTATGTCCCTGGCGGCAGGAATCCCTGCCGAAGAAAGAAAGATATCCCGCAAGGAAGCAGGGTCCGGGGGAAGCCGCAGGATTTACATCGCGGGCGCGGTCGCGATAATTCTCATTGTAGTAGTGACCGCATTTTACATACTCTCTCTTCCGCCCGGTAAAACAGGACCTGTATGCGGTAACGGGATATGCGAATCAGGGGAGACGTATGAAACGTGCCCTCAGGATTGCGAAGAAGCGGAAATTCCATCCGGACCTGCAACGCTCAGTTTTTCCCCTTCTGTCAAATCCGTGGGGACAGGCGAGACATTTACCATTGACCTGAGAATCTCAAATGCAAAAAACCTTTTCGGCTTCCAGTTCGACCTGGAATACGACCCGAACATTCTCGAATTCATGGAAGCCACTGAAGGGGGGTTTATCAGCAGAAACGGAAACGATAACAAATTCTGTGTGGAGTACAAGAAGAATGAATCAGGCCTCGTAAAAGACATCGCGTGCACGAGACTTGGAAGCGGTTCTGTGGAAGGGGGAGGAGTTCTTGAAAAAATCACCTTCCGCGCAATAGGGCCGGGGACGACCAAACTGAAAATTTTGAACGTAAAGCTTGCCAGTTCGGAGGCCGAAAAACTGGAATCGGAAGTTCTTGAGGGAGAGGTCACGGTATCATGAAATGCTGGAACACGCAAAATGCGGCAACTTTCATTTTTTCTTTACTTGCCTCCCTCCTGCTCTTTTCACCTCCCGCACTCGCCCTCGTGAAAATAGAGCCAGACCCGGTTGAACTCAGCGCGTTCTCGGATTTTAATTTCACGGTGAACGTAACCATAAGCGGGGTTGACAATGTTTACGGGTTTCAGTTTGATATTGAGTACGACCCCGACATACTGGAGGTTTCCGCGGTCTCTGAAGGAACATTTCTGAACAACAGCGGGCTGGACAAAACCTTTTGTCTGGGTCCGGACCTTTCAACCTCCGGTTTGATAAATGATTTTGCCTGCTCGCGCATAGGGCAGGGAGACGTGAGCGGCACGGGTGTGCTCGCAAGCATAACTTTTGGTCTGAAACCTGTCAAGGCGGACCCCCTTTTTACCACACAGCTTGTGATATCTGACCTCAAACTCTCCGACATAAACAGCCAGCCCCTGGACAATTCAACACAGGACGGTCAGGTGAGGATTTACGAGTGCTTGAATGGGGAAACAAGAAGCTGCTCTGTCAACGGGTGCGAGGGGACAAAAACCTGCAATTCCAGCAACGAGTGGGGAGAGTGTGTGCCTTCAGGAGGGGAGAACGAAATCTGCGACGGACTTGACAACGACTGCGACGGACTGGTGGATGAAGGTTTAAGCAGGGACTGCTCCGAAAACCACTACGGCGTGTGCGCGGTCGGAACAGAAACGTGCTCGGACGGGGAATGGAGCGGTTGCCCGCAACCGGAGAACGAGATATGCGAAAACGGAATTGACGAGGACTGCGACGGCGAGGATTCTCCGTGCATGGGGGATATTGTGGATGACGGGTGTGTGGATATCCAGGACCTTGTAATAGTAGGTTCGAACTTTGGCCTGACATCCGGCTTTGACCCCCGGGCTGATGTAAACTCGGACGGGGAAGTGGACATATTCGACCTCGT
>CAZTCK010000062.1:0-4618 GCA_964612625.1 uncultured archaeon
TTGTTCCCCCTTATCATCCCCTTTACCTCTTTCATGAAATCTTCATCCGGGAATCTTATTTTCAGGTCGCGGTGTTTCTCGAGATTTTTGTACTTTTCCTTTTCAAGCGTGAGGAAAAAATCCCTTTTGCTTTTCATATGGTTTATGAGCAGCATGAGGTCGCCGTGTTCCCTGAGATTCAAATCCTTCTGCTCCCTCCCGAAAACCATCTCACGAAGGCGATCGTAAATCTTCTGCTCGGTCTCGGTAAGGGTCTCAAGCTCCCGGTCGAGATTTATCGCGTGGTAGAGTTTCACCTTCTTTTTCTTCTCGAGTTCTCTCAGCTTCTGTATGACGGGGTGTCTGTGGTAGAATATCAGGGCGGAATGGTCGAGTGTTATCTTCACCATAGTTATCAGTTTAATTTTAGAAACAACTTATTAAACCTTTTCGCTGTGTATTTCGTACTGTTTCGCCTTTATTTTCATGGCTTCCTCCACGTGATTTCTCGCAAATGTTTCGCTCTCCCTTCCGTTTTTTCTGAGAAACAGGTAACCTATAACAACTATTCCCGCGAAGGCACACGCGTTGAACGCTATGAGCAGAATTTCGTTCATTCCAAATTCTTGGTTAGGCAAACTTTTATACGTTTCCGTACTCGCTTTTAAACCGTTTCCGCAAATAATAAATATGGCCGATATGTGGGTGGTCTTGCTCGTGGTCGTGGGAGCGGTGCTTTTCTGCGCAGGGCTCGGTGGAGGATATGTGAGTTACCTGAACTCCGCAGCACAGGCGTTCTTTGTGTGGATGGTAGTCGCTTTTATAGGGATTATACTCACACTTTCCGGGTTTGCCCTGGGCATGAAAGGGAGGCCTGAGGAGAAGGAAGAGGAATAAACATCTCCAACACCCTCCTGAAGAGAGACTCGGCAGTTTTTCTAACTTTTTCTAAAAATCAATATCTTGCGGCTCATTCTTGCCGCCAACGGTTTCTCTATCCGATGGGTCAAATTTTTAGAAACTCTCACTTTTTGCCACAAAATTATTTTTCAGGAAATATATAATTTAGTATATATTTTATAAAGAATATATTTTTAAAAATATTTCAAATAAAATATATTATTTTGTATATAATTTACAATATAGATATTAAATCCTATATTCCGGGCGTTTAAACCTTATCATCTCTCGGGGAAAAATAGGTCCGCAGTGATGCGGTTTTTTGGTCTCCAAAGGCCCTGGCCACGAGCTCCTTTTTCTTCTCCATTCCGAGGTGAACATATATGGTTGTGGTATCTATCCGGGCATGACCCAGCAGCTCCTGTATGACATTCAGGGGCGTTCCCTGGTTCTGCAGGAAGGTAGCGTAGGAATGGCGAAGCGTGTGCGGGTGAACTTCTTCCGGCTTCCGTATGCCCGCTTTTTCAGCGTACTTCTTCACGATCCTTCTTATATGGCGGTCAGAAACGAAAAAGACCTTCCCTGTGCGCCTTTCACCAATATATGAACGCAGCTCCGATGCGAATGATTTCAGGGGTATCGGCACGTAACGATCCTTCTTCCCCTTTCCCTGCACAACCTTCACGTTCTCGTTAACGAAATCTATGTCTTCAACCCTGAGGTTCTGTACTTCGGAATTCCGCAGACCAAGATAGAACATACACTTTAACATGAGATTGTCTCTGGGATTGTCAGCAGACGCCCGAAACATCGCTTCCACTTCGGGAAGGGAAAGAAATCTCGGCAATTTCCTTGCCATATTACCGCCTGTTTAATACTTATCTGAACCTAAATATAAAGACGTGTGTCGGTTGTCCGAAAAGATGTATTTTCGGACATGGTGGCCTCAGGCACAAACCTTTCTTTTTTGCGGACTTTTCGGTCAAATAGTATACCCCTCTTCGGGAAAATACGCCCAAAAAAACAGATTTGAGCAGAAATCAGAAATATCCTATTTTTTCTCGGCTTTCTTTTCCTTTCTGGCCTGTTTCCTGTACTTTTCCTCAACCTGTGTGAGCTTTTTCTTCATGGCCTCGAGGTTGTGGGCGATGTCCCACCCGTCATCCGTGAGTTTAACGCCTTTGATCCTTCCCTTTTTGTCAAATTCAACCAGCCCCATTTTCTGGAGGATGTCAAGAATTTTTATCGTATGGGAATATGTGCAGTCGGCCTCTTTCGAGAGAATGGTGGCATACACGTGTGTTTTCGCGGTCTTGAGGGCGAGAAGTATTCGCGCGGGTTTTTCTCTCAAGAAGAGGTCTTCCAGTATCGGTTTTTGTGCTGTCTCATTGGCCAT
Organism: uncultured archaeon; assembly: GCA_964612625.1. Taxonomy (GTDB): domain Archaea; phylum Aenigmatarchaeota; class Aenigmatarchaeia; order QMZP01; family QMZT01; genus CAZTCK01. Next base: position 2,276 of record CAZTCK010000062.1, read on the forward strand.
GTTTAATTTATGACAAATGGAAATATAAATGTTATGTATTCATTAAAAATGTTATTTTTTGAAAAACAATTTACAAAATATATTTTTTAATTAATATTTTTTTATAAATTTTTTTAATAGTATATTTTAAAAAATATATACTAAAATATATAAAAAATTCATCATGAAAATTTTTCATGAAAAGTGAGAGTTCGGAGGGGGAAAGAGGAGAAACTCAAATGGTCTCTGCCAGCAAAAAGCGACACACTTCGGCTTATTCACCCCGGTGAGGGACAGAGAGGTCAAGTTATTTAAATTTCAGATACAATAAGAGGGAATGAGAGAATACGGGACGGTTATTTCAAGTTTTGAGGGTCCATGCACAAGAAAGTTTTCCTTTGTGATAAGAAAAGACCAGATAGTTAGAAGAGGGCAGTTCGTGCAGGTTCCGGTGGAAGGAGGAAAACTGATAGGGAGGGTTGCGGATGTTTTCAAGACCAACCGCTATTTCATGAGACCGGAAAGCGTGGAGAAATACGAATCATCAAGACCCATGGAAGACATATTCCCGGTGAATAACTGGGAATATCTGGTAGCTGATGTCGTCCCTCTGGGGGTTTACGGAAAGAATGGTATGTTTGAGGAAGTAACGTTCCCTCCGTCTCCGGGAGTGAAGGTCTACGAGCCGGAAGGTCCGGTGCTCTCCAAATTCCTCGGCCTTGAAGAGAAAGGTCTGGAAATCGGGGAACTTCCCCATCATGACATCATGGTAAAACTAAACCTTACCCGCCTGCTTCAGAAACACCTCGCGATTCTCGCGATTTCGGGTGCGGGCAAGTCCTATCTCGTATCCGTGATTATAGAAGAGCTGCTGAAGAGAAGAAAGGAGGAAGGTCAGCTTGCAGCCATACTCGTGGACACGCACGGGGAATACGTTTCGTTCGCCGAGGACCCGAATTACGCGGACAAGATAATGGTCTTTCCGGGCCAGGACATAAGGATAGGTTTGCCGGACCTCACCCACCACCAGATATCCGAATTTCTTCCGAAACTCTCCTCTGTTCAGGCAAGGGAGCTCGCCCGGCTTCTGAGGGAAATGAAAAAAGAGAAGAAACGTTTCAGCATTGCAGAATTCATAGAAAAGATAGAGTGCGACGAGAAGGTGAAGACTTCGACAAAAGATGTCCTCATATCCGTTCTTTACGACCTTATGGAGACCGGACTCTTCGGGGTCGCGGATTACCCGACAGCGGAAGAGCTTGCAAAGCAGGGGAAGGTCAGCATTATCGACCTCTCCTCTTTCATAAGTTCGAGGAACAAGCAGATGGTGGTTGCGCATCTCGCGAGAAAACTCTTCAATCACAGGAGAAACGTGAAAATTCCTCCGTTCCTCCTCATTCTGGAAGAAGCGCACCAGTTCGTCCCAGAAACGGCGAAAGCGGAGAATGCAATCTCCCGCGGTATCATCCAGACCATCGCCCGCGAGGGGAGGAAATTCCACGCCTCGCTGTGTCTGATTTCGCAGAGGCCCATACAGCTGTCCACAACCGCTTTATCCCAGTGCAATACGCATATCATCCTGAGGGTTACGAATCCCTACGATCTCGACCACATCGGACGCTCATCAGAAGGGATAACGAAAGATGTTCTTAACCAGATATCCGGTCTGCGTGTGGGAACGGGACTGATCGTGGGGGAGGGGGTAAATTTCCCCATATTCGTCAAAATCAGAAAGAGAAAATCAAAGGAATCAAAGCGGGGAATCCCTCTTGAGGAGGCAGCAAAGGAGTTTTCGGAAAAAGCGAAACAGACAAGAGAGGATGCGAAGAGTTTCATGTGATATAAGGCACTCGCTACGCGAAATTTTTAAAAATCTGAAATGTATTATATACGTATGATGGACAAGGAGAAGGGTGTTTTCAGCATCCTCTACACACCCAAAAAGGAGGAGTTGTACACTCAGTATGCAGCTGACTGGAACTGGAGCGGGAACAGTACGTGGAACAGATCATACAGAGAGGGAGTCTCATGGAGTTTTTTGGAAGGTCTGGATGAAGACGCATACATGGCAATTCTGGACAGGTTCGGCCTTTCCAAATTCAGGAACGAACTTCCCATGGAAAAACTCAGAAGGATGAGTCCGGTTGAATTGATAAAATACCGCAAAAATAAAAGAAAAGAAATTCCGGATTTGCCCCAGATAAAAGTGCGCAGCGACACGCTCGGTTATCATCTGGAACTCAGAGGATGACGAGCAGGGTGTTCAAGACCCCTCCCAGCACTTCTTTTATTTATTAGATTAGAGAAAATATTAAACATGCCCCGAATAAAGAGCAGGTTTCTCGCTGAGGATGTTCGCCCCGG
>CAZTCK010000063.1:0-4098 GCA_964612625.1 uncultured archaeon
TATGCGACGGGAAGGACAACGACTGCGACGGGGCAATAGACGAGGGATGCGGAGGAACGGGCGGAGGTTCGGCGGGATACACTGGAGGCCCGGGTGGCTCGCGCGCGTGCGGAGACGGTGTTGTGCAGAGCGTTTTCGAGGAATGTGAAAAAGACGAGGACTGCGGGCACGGATATGTGTGCAAGGATTGCGAATGCGTTTTTGTTTGTGCGGAGGACTGGAAGTGTTCCGAATGGTCTGAGTGCTCGCCTGAAGGCATCCAGACAAGAACGTGCGAGGACGTAAATAAATGCGGAACCACGGAAAAGAAGCCCTCTGAAAGTCAGCCGTGTCACTACACCGCTGCTGAAGAGGCAGAGGTCAAACCAGCGGTCTCGCAGCCGGTGTGCGGAAACGGGGAATGCGAAGAAAATGAAAATTGCGAATCGTGTCCGGACGACTGCGGGGAGTGCGCTCCTGAGATAACGGGTGCCGGAATAACTGGTTTGTTCACGGGACTTCAGGCTACAGGTTTATTTGGCCTGCTCGTTTTGCTGGCGATAGCCCTCATACTGCTTTTTGCTTTGAAGAAGAGGAAGAAAAAGTAAGCAGTTTATATCAGGCCGAATTTGTTAAGGTTCACCCTTATATCGGGTTTTCGTCCAAGTATGTGAACCAATCCGACCATTCATACCCGCCGTCAACAATTACTGCTAACCTTGATTCATCATCATATACTTAAGTTATATTTAAATATAACCCTGGTATAAAAAATCTTAAAAGAACCGAGAAATTATTCTATTTCAACCTCCTGGCATCACCCACTCACATCTTTTCCGAGAGCTCGCGTTTCGCTCCACAACGAAACGTTTCGGAGCGTTACGAGGTGTTCGCTTCTTCAAAAGCTGTGGACCAAAAAGTAAGTCTATTCAACCTCAACTCCCGGCATCACCCACTTCCCGCTGAGCCGTTTCCTGTTCTCCTCAATTCTCGCTCCCGAAAGGTTCGCTTTTATGTCCCTGGGGTTCAACCCGAGAATCTTCCCGAACGCTGTCATTTCTGACGGGCTCCTCGCATCCCACGGCTCGAGCGCCCCGGATGTGATAACAAAAGGAGTTTTGTATTTCTTTATGAGTTTCGCATTTTCGAGCATTCTTGCGAAAACATCCGATCTCGATTTTTTATACGACATGAGCAGACTCCTGAAGTTGAACTCTATCGCCACGTGGTTTTCTTTCGCGAACTTCGCCATCACGTAATCCAGACCGGAGTCGTTCCTCCCGAGTTCGGGATGCGCTAAAATATCGACTTCGGGGGTTTCACACGCCTTCCTGTTGATCTCGATATCCCCGCCGTGAACAAGGATTAGCTCGACCCTTTTCCTGAACTTCCTCGCGAGTTTCGGGATGTTATTCGTTTTCTCCGTTTTTATTTTATAGCCAAATGCAATGTCAAGGTTCGTTTCAATATTTTCGAGCTTTTTTCTCACTTCCCTTATCATTTCGAACGATTCGCACACGAAACAGGCCCCTGACCACCCGAGCTTCCTGAGAATTTCAACCATGCCCTCCAGATCGATTTCGGGATGAACGTGGTATTCGTAGAAGTTCATAGTTATTATTTGTCTGAAGATTAATTTATTTTCCACCCGACCGAGGAAGTTCACTCTTGATACCTTACCCTGACCTTCTCCCCTCCCGGAGAGCCCCTGGAAACCACATCGCCGTCATTTATGTAGACCTTCTTTCTGAGAGTTTTAATCTCGAGGTATAAATTCCCATTTTCGTCCGTCTTCGGGTATCCGCTCAGCCATACTTGTGGTTCATTATCTATGGGGATATAGATTCTTTCATTCGCAATGTCACCCGGACACACTTCCTCTATCTCTGACATTTCAGCACCTCCCGAAGAAATTATGCCATCGTTGGAGTATTGGAGGTTAGTTTTAAATAAATTAAGGCAGATCGCATATAACCCGCTAATCCTTTTAATCTCCCTCCCAAAAGAATAATAAAGGGTGTCAGGAGTGCCGGATGAATTCGAGCGCGAAAGGGAAAGGATGGTGGTCGAGCTCGTTAAGAGCGGGTATCTCAGAAGCGAGAGAATTATAAAGGTTTTTCTCGAGATTCCGCGCCACCTGTTCGTGAAAAAAACTGATACGAATTTCGCTTACTCTGACTACCCTCTCCCCATTCTTGCGGGTCAGACCATCTCCGCGCCGCACATGGTCGCGATGATGACCGAACTGCTCGAGCCGAAAGAGAGAGACAGAGTGCTCGAGATAGGAGCGGGTTCAGGATATCAGGCAGCGATCCTATCGAAACTCGTGAAAAAAATTTATTCAGTTGAAATAAATCCGGACCTCGTTTCGTTCGCCAAATCCAACCTCGAGAGGGCGGGAATCAAAAACGTGGAGGTCATTCAGGGGGACGGGAGCAAAGGCTACGAGAAAGCGAAGCCCTATGACAAGATAATTGTTACGTGTGCTACACCCGAGATATTCAATTCATGGATTTCACAGCTGAAAACGAACGGCATCCTCCTCGCGCCTGTGGGCGGAGGATTTTACCAGGAACTGATAAAGATAAGAAAAACTAAGAAAGGTCTCGAACGAAAGAATTACGGCGGGTGCGCATTCGTCCCGTTGAGGAGGTGAAGTTCGCTATCCCTCAAGCTCTTCCTCTATTAACTTCCTGTATAAATCGCCCGCCGCCTTGAAGGAGTTACCGTCTTTCAGATAAAATTTCCTCTCGCCCGGGTCGGCGTAAACACATGTTCCTCTTATTTTCACGCTGCTCACTCTGTGTGGCGAAACTCCGCTCTTTCTCCCATTAACGCTGAATGTTTTGACCGGGAGGTTCTCCAGAATGGAATGATAACCCTCCATGTGTTTCTCCGGCATAATTGTCTCTTTCAGGGCAACCTCACGCCCGATTTCAGATTTCTTTCCGTCTTCCAATATATATGAACGGAAACAGCCGTCTACAAATTCCAGAAGTACCCTGTTTCCTTTTCCATCTAAACCTGCGTAGATTTCCCTGTTATCTTCTTTGCGTATCCTTTTCCAGTGGTACCATATTATGTTCATGAATGTCACCTGTTAATTAATGGGATTTTATATTTATAAATGTTACTACCATACAATAACAAATAATAAAAACAAGGGATGAAAGATGTGTTCTCATCCCTGCTGAAGCAGTTCGTTTTCCAGCTCTTCCAGGGTCATGTTCTCAAGCGCCTGCTCCATCTCCTGTTCCAGGGCGTTATACGCCTGCTCTTCCATCTGCTGCTCCGTGAGTTCTCCTGTTCCTGAAGGACCTGTCTGCTGAATGCAACCGCTGACGAAAACCGCCACTATCAGAACAACCAGCACCAGCATACCTGCGAATCTCATAGGTCACCACCTTATTCCCCTTCTGTCTCGCTCTCGCTTTCCTGCCCCTCTTCCTCCGTGTCGCTCGCGGATTCGCTGCCCGTTTTTATTCTCTCCCTTATTTTCTTGAACCACTCCGGTGCTTTTGTGAGAACTTCAGGTTTTTTCTTGACCACCCTCTCGTACACGTTCCCGAGTCTTTCGCACACTTCGTCATCAAGATTTTCCCTGCACCTCTTCATCACTTCCGCCCTGCACTCCGCATCGTCAAGGTGTATCTTGCAATAGGCGAGCCTCAATGCCTCACATCTCCTGTCATCCGGATGATTCTCGCAGTAGGTCTTTATCTTATCCCTGCAGTTTCCGTCCGTCTGCGGGTCGCATATTATATCCCCTACTGCTTTCATCGCCGCTTTGCATTTCTCTGGGTTGTTCTTACAGTATTCAAAAGCCTTCCTTGCTTTCTCAACTGGTTTCAGTTTTCTTGGCACCTGTATGACGTACGCATTGTAGTTCGCTCCGTTCAGCGTGAGCGTTCCTGCCCACACCTCTCCATCGCCTTTTGGATACGAATCAAGCGAGATAGAACCCACATTCGCACCGCTGGAATCGTATATGTTCGCGCTCGCAGAACCATTCCCTATCTCTATATCCTTGAGTCTGTATTTGTCCTCACCGAAATACAAGACGCCCACCAGCACTTCAGTCGTTTCGTCCCATATGCCGACTTTCACGCCTGCAATCGC
>CAZTCK010000064.1:0-3955 GCA_964612625.1 uncultured archaeon
CGAATACACCCTCAACCCGTTCAAACGAATAGTGGATTATTTCAGGACGGGGTGATTTTCGCAGAGGGCAGAATCCTACGTTCAATTTCTCTTTCGCATTCTCTCATGTTTTCTCTTTTCTTTCCCAGATTACTGATTACCTTACCAAAACCTCATACCCTAAACTTAACGGTTTAAACATAATTTTAAATTCTGCGCGGCGAATTACAACTCATATGCTTTTTGGGGTTGACACAAGCGGAAAAATAGGAGAAGGTAATTTGTATATTGCGGTGGTGAAACATAAAGATTCGAATTTCATGAAACTTCTTAGGGAAAAAATAAGTAAAAGACACAGAGCTTTGGCAAGCAGGAGAAGGATAAAGTCCTCTTCTCTGAAGAAAGAAGAACTTTCTTGGGTTATTGAAAATTTTGATACGGATTTTGCGTGCTCTGTTCTCACAATTGCTGATTTTTCAAAACTCAGAAAAGAACTAATGCGGATAAGTAACTGGAAATTCAAGGTATTGGCATGCGCCATATACCTTACCTCCAGGGATATTGTAAAATCAAATGACGTTCTTCTTATTGACAGGGATTATTCCTCTGGTGTCATGATGAAAATATTCGAGTACCTGAAGTTCTTTTTCAAGCTTTCAGGAAAGGTTATAATAGCAGAGTCCGGAAACTCCTTTAACGAAACAATAGCAAAAGCTGATTTAATAGCGGGCTGTGGAAGAAGAAAAGTAATAACCCCGAAAAAACTCAGCACACTAAAAATAAAAAGACTGGTCAAACTCCTGAAATAGGGGAAAGTTCAGACCAAATCAAAATTCACGACAGAAAAACATGAAGTGATTGCGGGACGGCCTGTCCTGGACAGGTAGACATTCCCGCAACACCGTTCAATTAATAGTTTGATAACTGTATTTAAAAGTTTAACTATCAGTTTAAACTTGAAATTCGATTAAATTTTTCCATGCCCTTACCTTTATCTCTTTTGACAATTTCTCCGTCTGTTCCCTGCTCAATTTGCTGGTCTCCGAGACGAGTTGCATGGTTCCGAACAACTCGAGTGATTTCTTGAAATTCTCTATAGAAACACCGCTCTTCCTCGCATGCTCGAGAACATCCTTCGGAAACTCGAGCTCCAGTTTCTCCATTCGCTCGGTTTTCATAATTGTAGATTGGACACGGCAAATATAAATGTTAAAATTAAGCGTTTCTGTCATTAACCTAAACAAACCCCACAACCCTGTTCAGTTTCCCTTTCCTCATCCAGTTTATCACCATCTGCCATCCTATTGACGCCGCTATTATATTCCCGTATTGCACGTTCTTTGAGAGGAGGTCGGCCGTGTACTGGCAGGAGTCTCCCTTAACCTTTATATCTTCTCTGCTTATCCTTGCCTCATCCGTCTCCCCCTTCCCTGCGAACGCCGCGTACGCACGCCCTTTGCATCTCAAATCTATCCATGGCTTTCCGGATTTGCGGACCATGGCCCTCGAATATCCGTTGTCCGTTGCCGTTATAACAAGGTCAAAGGATTCGAGTTCTTCCACCCTCTTTATCTCCTTCTTCACGGCCTTGAAGTAATATCTTTTAGCAACAACCTCGGCCTTGTTCTTTCCCACGTCCTCAGGAAGGAAGTTGGAATAGAGAAGATTTTTGGGCTCCACAATGTCCGGGTCAGCGAGCGTGACATCCGCGTGAAACACGGAATTCCTCCTCCCAAAAGCCATGAAAAGGGCGAGCCAGCTCCCTATGCCTCCGCAGCCCATGAGCAGAATCCTTTTCATGATTTCAAACCGGGACAGGGAGGGCTCACCCTCCCATCATCCTGACTGTTATCACCACCTCGGATGTTTCCTCCAGGTTTTCTGCTTTTGGCTGAAACACGCCGTCCACAAAGACCCATTTGCCGGATGCTATCTGCTCTTCCACATACCTTACAGCCTCGCTTTTCGGCATTTCCAGCTCCTGGTGCCCTTCTTCATTCAGCACCTTTATCTTCACCATCTTCTCACCTCCCAGAATACCTTAAAATGATTTCGTCCACATCCCCGTCAAGTGTGCTCACATGCGCGCGCAGTTTGCTGTCGTTGAGGAGAAGCAGGATCCTCGAAACAACCTTGTCCTCGGGCAGGACATGCTCATCCTCTTCCGCTATGCAGATGTACGTACCTTCCGGCCATGTGCGGACGCACTCGCCATCCTTCGTTACGAAGTAATTCCTCATCTCCCCCTTCACCACGTACCCCTCATCCCCCAGATGGACATCTTCGAAAACCCTCTTCCTGTTCTTCTTCAGAACCTCGTCGAGAAGTTTCACCGCGCGACTCTTCGCTTCCTTCGCGTTCCCGCGTCCGTGGTCCATTATCCAGAATGCCTCCTCCTTTCCGAATAACCTCGAAAGTACGCGGAAGACGAAAAACGGGCCATTGAAATCGAGAGAGTCCTTTATGCTTTCAAGTAAATTTCCCGGTCCGTCAGATGCCGACGCTTTCCAGAAATATGTGTTCCTCTTCACCAGAGCCCTTTCCTCAGAAACAGGCGAAACGAGATAGAGCTTCCCTTTTTCGTATTCCACCCCGAGCCTGATGACGAACTCCACATCTTTAAACTCCATATCCGTCTCTCCGGTAATTACCAGCCCTTTACTGAGGAACTTTCTCAACAGGAACGGCCTTTCCTGAAGGTCATCCAGAATCTTTATGAATTCTCTCCTGCTTTTCGCTTTCAGACCTCTGAGCACGAGAGGTTTCAGATTTTCCCTGAACACCTCCCTGCCATCCACCCTTATCTTCCTTCCAAACTCGAACACAGCCGTGATTTTCCCTATCCTCACTTTCTGCTCACCTTTTGATTCCCAGAGCAACCCCTGCAGGAAATGGTCCACAACCCATTCGATTTCATCCCCTTCCACTTCCTCCATAAAGGATAAATCCACGTATTCCTCCAGTTTTCTGCCCACGACCCCGAGCCGCCTCCCATTTATTATGAAATATCTCTCCGTCACCTTCACGTTTTTCAGCATTCTCGAAATCCTTTCTATGACCGCTGTGCCCTTTTCTCCCGGTGAGAGGTGATGTGTATGGAAACGGTAGCCTTCCTCGTGCTCTTCCAGCATCTTTTCCAGCTCTCTGAGCGTGATAGCCTTGCCCGGAAAGAAAGGATCCTGAAAAACACTCCCGCGTTTTTTAATGGCCTTTTTTATCTTTTCTACCATGTCCCCGCTCAGGTTCTTCGTCCTTATGATAAACTTCCCTATGCGGTAAAAACCCCTGTCCAGATAGTTGTAAATCTTATTCCCGGACGATACGGCCGTAACGACCTTGTTGTTCCAGAGCACAATCCTGACATTGTCCCTCTCCCAGACATCCACGATTTTGAGGAGGTAAATGTTCCACAGGTGTTCACCTTCCCACCCTCTTACCCTCTTCAGAAGCACGGGCTTTTCCATGGACTCCCATATCTCCTTTGCTCTCTCCTCCCTTATGCCCCACACTCTGAGGAAATCCTCGAGTTCTCTCCAAGACTTCAGCGGTGTCCCTTTCGACAACATACTCATTCCCCGTTGTGACGGATTATATTTGAAGGTTAGATTTATAAATGTTTACTGTAAAGTAAATTTTTTCACAAATTTATAAAAAAGTATCAAAAATTTGAAAAAAGTTTTTAAAAAAGTTTTTAAAAGAAATTTTAACAAATTTAATTATGGCAAGCGTACTTCTGACCACTGTGTATTCCATGGATTCCATAGTTCTGGCCATAACGAGACTCTCCATAGAAAAGCTCTGCCTCCTTGTGGACAGAAGACCGGATGCCCAGCAGAAGGAAACGGTGAAGAGGATAAAGGAGTCCTTCGGCAAGGTTCTGGAAATAACAGAAAGGAGGGTCGAGGTCTATGACATAGTTTCTGTTGTCCGCTCTGTGGTTGAACTGATAGACTCCCTTCCCGCCGGGGACGAAATA
>CAZTCK010000065.1:0-3896 GCA_964612625.1 uncultured archaeon
CTCCCCTCTTCCGCTGGCGGACAAGCTTCCTCACCTTTATATCGCTCAGCGAAAACAGGGCGATCTCAGAGCCGGAGAAAAATCCTGACAGCGCGATCAGCACAATCAGAGCGATGGCCTCGAACCACATGGGTATCCGAAAAATAATTGGTGTTTGTGGTTTATTAGGTTAAATCTCGGGTACAAAAACGAACATGTGTTTTTTCAGGTTGACCTTCCCCTTCTTTATATCCACGCCTTCCTTCCGGAGGAGTGAAGCCCTTTTTCTTTCGACCTTTCCGTCGCTTCTCACAACCCTGTGAGACGGAACGGATTTCAGATGGGCGTTGCTTGCAAGGACTTTCCCAATCGCCTTCGAGGCCTTCGGGTTTCCGAGTGTTTTCGCAATCTCAAGGTACGTCGTCACCCTCCCTCTCGGGATTCGTTTTACGAGCGAAAGGACTTTCTCGGCGAATCCTGCTTCTTTCATTTCGAATCTCATCCTTTCCCTTTCCACCACTATCTTGGATATTCTGCTCACTCTGTTTTCAAGTTCTATTATCTTGCGGGCGAGGTTCCTGTATCTTCTTTCGATTTCGTTTTCCATCTCCTTCCTCTTCAGGTCGAGCTTGTGGAGGCGGAATTCTGTTTTGGTCTTGTAGGAATCCGCAAGCGTGAATGTTTTCTCAAGATGCTGGGAGAGCTGGTGAAGCTTCCTGTATAAATCATCCTGGTAATTCATGAGTTTGTATTTGGATATCTCCTCGGCGAGCTTGCCTGCCCCTATTATCACCATGAAGAGACCGAGAACGAGGAAAAATTCGAAAGGTATGAAATTCCCTGCAGCCCCGGCGAGCGCTATTATGCACATGACTGTGAAAGCTGCCCAGAATATCTTGTCCCAGTGCCTGAACCAGTGAATCGAGAGCATGGTTATTATTTAAAAGTAAAGAATTTAAACCTTTGTACCGCGAAAGTTTATAAATTGATATACGCAATAAACTTGATATAGACTGACGGCTTGAATCGTAAATGATGCCGTTTTTCGGACGGCATGAGGTGTTGCGATGAGATTCCCAAAAACAATCCGCACGTACTGCCCGAAGTGCATGAAGCACACAGAACATTCGGTTAAGCAGTCGAAAAAGCGTGGGCGCTCGCAGGCCCACCCTCTTTCACAGTCGCAGAGAAGGTTCAAGAGAAAGATGGAGGGATACGGCTCTTTCCCCAGACCGAATCCGAAGGGCGAGGGCAAGCCCACGAAAAAGGTGGACCTACGCCTCACGTGCAAAGAATGCGGAAAGGCGCACACGAAAAAGGGGTTCAGAATTAAAAAATTCGAGTTGGTGGAGTAAATGGCAAAGGAAAAAAAGGCAAGGAAGAAGGGGAAGAGGATAAGGAAGGGAAGGAAACACGAATCCGTGAAGATATGGCAGAAGTACGAGGTTAAGGAAGGGAAGGTGGAAAGGAAAAACCAGTTCTGCCCGAGATGTGGCGGAGGCGTGTGGTTATCGAAGCAGAAGGGAAGGCTTTACTGCGGTAAATGCGGATACACGAGTTTTGGCCCCAAGAACACAGTGGATGAAGAAAAACCCGGGGAAGGCGAAAGGAAGGAAACAGGGCAGGAGGAAGCACCACCAGCCGAAGCCAGTAAAGGCAATAGCGAATGAAATCTTATTTATACCCCTGTTCCAATTTATATTATAAGTTTGTTTGCGGAGGTGTTGGCATGAAAATCACAATTTCTGTTATAAAGGCGGATATAGGGAGCATAGGAGGGCATTTAAAGCCGAGCGAAAGGTTACTGGATACTATCAGAAATTACATCTCGGAATACGGCGAGGGCCTGCTCAAGGATTTTTACATCAGTTTCACCGGGGACGATGTTGCGATTCTCATGACCCACACACACGGAAAGAACAGCAAAAAGGTCCATAAACTCGCCTGGAATGCGTTCAGGGCAGGAACACTCATAGCGAAGGAACAGGGTTTGTACGGGGCAGGACAGGATTTGCTGAAAGATTCGTTTTCAGGGAATGTGAAGGGTATGGGCCCTGCTGTTGCAGAACTCGAATTCAAAGAGAGACCGAACGAACCGTTCCTCTTCTTTGCAGCGGACAAGACAGAGCCGGGTGCGTACAACCTTCCTCTATATCTCGCATTCTCCGACCCTATGTACTGCGCGGGTCTTCTGCTGAGCCCCGCCCTTACGAAGGGATTCAAATTCACGATAATGGACGTTTCCTACACGAAGGGAGACAGGGTTATAACCCTGAATTCACCGGAGGATATCTACGACATAGCCGCTTTGCTTCGCGATAATGAAAGGTTTGTTATAGAATCCGTTCACTCAAGACACAGCGGTGAGCAGGCAGTTTCGGTAAGCACGACGAGGCTGCACAATATCGCAGGGAAATACACGGGTAAGGATGATCCGGTGATGCTTGTGCGCGTGCAGAAGGATTTCCCGGCCACGGGTGAAATAGTTTCGCCGTTTTCCATAGGACATCTGGTCGGAGGATTTATGAGGGGTTCGCACACGGGACCGCTCATGCCAGTGAAACTCAATTCAACCATTTCGTATTTCGACGGCCCGCCAGTTGTTTCATGCGCTGCGTTCTGCGTCCATAACGGAAAGTTAACGGAGCCGGTCGATGTTTTCGACCATCCATACTGGGACTTTGTTCGCGATAAAGTCTCGCAGAAGGCATATGACATTCGAAGGCAGGGATTCTCCGGACCCGCAATGCTCCCATACAGCGAACTCGAGTACGGCGGGATTGTTGAAATCCTGAAGCGGCTGGACAAGAAGTTCAAAGTAAGGAAATAGACAAGTTTTTAAATTTTGCCCTGAAAAAACAAATATGGCATACAAAGTTCCCCGTGTGAATCCGCACAGAATCAGAAAGGGAAGTCTGGAAATTACACCCGGCACGGGCATCTACAGCGTTCATACGGGTTTTCTGAAAAGGGCAGGCCTTTATTTCAGGAAAGAAGGAGACTCGGTAAAACTGGACGTGGAAATCAGAAAACCCTTTGCAAGGTATACCGGACGCTTTTCCCTGAACAGTGACAAGTCGCTGAATCTGGAAAGACTGGAAATGAGAAATCTCCTTGGAAGGAAAATGTTCGGGAGGTGTTATGTGGAGAGTGCAAAGAGAAGGGGGACGAGAACAGGGGAAAACGCAGAAATCATGGAGGAGAACGCCAGAATCCTGGCGAACGATCTTATGGAAAGGATGAATTTTGATAACATAAGAAGCGGCATTTCTTTTCGCGGAGACTACGTACTCTTTGGATACGGCTCCCGGTCTATCCGAATCCCCTGAGCAAATCTTCTATCGCTTCTCGCGGGTTTCCCGCCTTCACCACACCCGAAGCGACGAGTATCCCCTTTGCTCCTAGTTCTTTCGCTCTTCTCACGTCATCCTGGTTTTTCACCCCTGCCCCGCACAGCACGGGAACCCCGAACGGTCTCGCTTTTTCAACGGATTCTGTTATGACATGAGGTTTCGCCCTTGAAACCGATACATCCCCTCCGATGAGCTCGGGCGGTTCTATCGCTATGAAATCGGGCTTCATAGCAGCGAATTTCTTCACTTTATCAGGGGTTTCTGCGCACACGACTGTTCGCAGTCCCACATCTCTGCATCTTTTCATTGCCCTTTCCAGAGTTTCGAAATCCATTCGCCTTTCGGAATGGTTGAGCAATGTTCCTACCGCTCCTGCTTGTTTCACGGATTCGGGCAGGATCCAGCCGGTATGCGAGCCATATTCCACAGGGTCAACATGTTGCGAAAATACAGGGATGCTGACATTTTCAGATATCATACGTATGTCCGCGGGCTGAACAGCGAGGATTATTTCAACCTCGCTGCCAAAAGAATCAGCGATTTTCGCGATTTCCATCGCTTTGC
>CAZTCK010000066.1:0-3886 GCA_964612625.1 uncultured archaeon
GGGCGAGTCGCAGGAGCTCGTCATCCGTATTCCTCTCCTTTGACCGCAAAACCACAATCCCGCCTTTTCGTATGAATTCCAGACCTATTCTCGCGTTTCTTCCCTCCTTTCCGCGGCTGACGGAGAGTTTCTCAAGCTCTCTGACAACGAGGTCCAGTGTAAAGACTTCTGTATACCCGAGGGCCAGAAGTTCGGAGAGTATATCAACCTTCCTTTCTCCCGGTACCATCAGAAAATTCGTATCGAGCAGAGCCTTCATACCAAGATTTTGCACTTCAGAAATAAATAGGTTCCCGCATATAATATATATCTGGAGGTTGCGCTTTTCGCAGCAAGTCATATTTACGCATGTCATAAGGTCGAACCTAACGATTGACACAGGCAAAGCCTGTGTCGCAGCAAGTCATATTTACGCATGTCATAAGGTCGATACTAATGGTGAGATTGGAAAAAATCGTTTTGCATGGGTTTAAATCGTTTAAGCGCCCCACCAGCATGATTTTCCCCTCAAATTTCGCTGTCATAACAGGACCCAACGGATGCGGGAAGTCGAACATAGGTGATTCCATAGCTTTCGTTCTGGGGAGGGCATCCTCAAAACATTTGCGCGCGAAAAAGGCAAGCGACCTCGTCTTCCACGGAAGCAAGAACAAACCGCCCTCGGACTACGCAAAGGTGAACCTCGTCTTTTCGAACAAAAGCAGGCTCCTTCCGCTGAAGGAGGAGAAGGTGGTGGTCACGAGGAGGTTGAACAAGGACGGGGTTTCCTCGTACAGGATAAACGGGAAAATTTCGACGCGCCAGCAGATTCTCGATATATTCACACAGGCCCGTCTGAATCCCGGAGGTCACAACATCATCAAGCAGGGAGATGTCTCGAAAATAATAGACATGAACCCTATAGAAAGAAGGGAAATAATAGATGAGATTTCGGGGATAACGGAATACGACGAGAAGAGAAATCAGGCAATCAAGCAGCTCGAAAAAGTTGAGGAAAAGGTGAGAGAAGCGGAGATAATCCTCGAGCAGAAGGAGGAGATAATCGAAAAACTGAGGAGGGACAGGGACGCTGCCCTGGAATATCAGAGATTGCAGAATGAGCTCGAGCTCGTTCGTTCGACCATAGTGTGGAAGGAGTTCACATCAGCCGAGCGCAATATAGGCAACATCGAGAAGAAAACGGAAGAGATTGAGAAAGAGATCGAGAAGCTCGAAAAGGAAATCAAAGCCATAGACAAAGAAATGGCGGCGAAAGAGAACGAACTGGAAAACCTCATGAAAGAGGTTATGAAGGGCGAGCAGATAGAGGTAACGAAGAAAATCTCGAAGATCGAGGCGTCTATAGAAAACAAGGAGAATCTCATTCGTTCGAACGAGAGGGAAATCAAGCGGCTGAACGAAATGATAAGGAACCTCAGCATGATGGGGAGAGGAGCGCCTGATAAATTAAAGCCCGTTCTTGAAATGAAAGGCGTTCATGGTTTTGTGAGAGACCTTATAGTCGTTCCTGAACAATATAGAATAGCAGCTGAGGTCGCCGGCGGTTCGCACATGAACGATATAGTTGTCGATGACCTTGGCACGGCAATACACTGTGTGAGGTATCTGAAAGAGAACAAAATAGGGAGGGCGAGATTTCTCCCGCTCGACAGGATTCGTTCTCCACCCAAGGAATCCCTCCCGGACGGAACGCTGGGCTGGCTGTCCGAGCTTGTCCACCACGAGAGGAAATATTCACCCGTTGTGGAATATGTGTTCGGGAGAACAGCGTGTGTAAACGACCTCGAAAAAGCAAAAAAGATAGCGGAGAAAAACCGCATCCGCATGGTCACACTGGACGGGGATTTGTTTGAAACCTCAGGTGCGGTCTTCGGAGGGTATTATTTCAAAGAATCGAAACCGGAAGTTTCGAAGTACAACAAGGAGAAGAAAAAGCTCGAGGACGAGAACCACATCCTTCGTCTGGAAATAGAGGAACTCGAGGAAAAACTGAAAGAACTGAACAAACAGGTAAAGGATTTCAAAACCTTTGACTTTGAGAAGAGGAGAAAGAAGATAAAGGACGAGCTTGACGGGCTCAGGGAGAAGAGGTCGGGAACGTACGACAGAATGGCAAATCTCCAGGAGGAACTTAACAAACTGAACATAAACAAGGCGAGATACGAGGCGAATTTTGAAAATCTCAGGATAGAGTGGGAGAAGAATAAAGAGAAGTATGAGAAGTTTAAGGAGAGAGAATTCTACCAGAAAAAGAGCGTCCAGTCTCTGAAGGAGAGAGAAAGGGAGATTCTGGCGAAGATAACCGAACTCGGACCGGTGAACATGAAGGCGATAGAGGAGTTTGAAATCCTCTATGAGGAGTTTGAGGAGTTCAGGGAGAGGGTGGAGAAAATTGCAAAGGAGAAGGATTCGATAGTGAGGAGCATAGCAGAAATCGAAAACAAAAAGCGCGAGGTCTTCATGAAAACGCTTAACGAAATGGGAAAGCTGTTCAGGGAAATTTATCACGAACTTACCGGAGGGGAAGCGGAATTGGATCTCGAGGACCCTGAAGACATAAATTCGGGTCTTCTCATATCAGCACAACCTCCGGGGAAGAAACTTCTGTACATAGACGCCATGTCAGGAGGGGAGAAAACGCTCACAGCGCTCTCCTTTCTATTCACCATCCAGCGGTACAAACCCTCGCCTTTCTATGTTCTGGACGAGATAGATGCCGCCCTTGACAAGCCCAATACGAGGAAGGTTGTGGAGATGATAAAGAAGCAGTCGAAGGATGTCCAGTTCATAATAATATCACACAACAACGAAATGGTCAAGGCCGCGGACATAGTTTACGGAATTTCGATGGAGGACGGCGAATCGAAAGTTATAGGCATAAAGCTGCCGGAGAACAATTAGGGAAGTTCCGGTTTCATTTTCATTTCAGGTACGGGTTTCACTATCCCGGAGAGGACACGGAACCCCAGCTGGACGGAATCGCTTCCCTGCATGAGTGTCATGGTGTACTCCCCTTCGGGAAGGGTCTGATGATAATAATGGGTGATTAGAGCTGCTGAACCAGGTATAACAAAACTATCGACCACCAAATTCGTGGAGTTCGTGACGGAAACGCTTATGTTGGTAGTGGATGTGCTGTTTATTTTGATTGTGATGGCTTCGTTGATCTGGTAATCATATTTGTCCGTGTACGCGAGGAGTGCGAGAGAGGGGTGAGCAAGAAGCAGGAAAACGATGATATCAGAGAAAAATTTATCTCTTCTCAAAAACCTTCGTCTCAATTCCCGCCTGTTTCAGAAGGGCGATGCCCTCGTTGTCGGGGTAGTACTCTATGTACACCACACGCTTTATGCCGGCATTTATTATCATCTTCGCACATATCTTGCACGGTTTTGCGTTCACATACATCGTTGCTCCTTCCATCCGCAAGGGGTCGCCCCTTATTATCGCGTTCTGTTCCGCATGCACACCCCTGCAGATTTCGTGCCTCGTCCCTGACGGGATTTTTAACTGGTCTCTCAAACATCCTATTTCAGAACAATGGGGGAGGTTTCGCGGAGCGCCGTTGAACCCTGTGGACACGATGTAGTTGTCCTTCACTATGACCGCTCCTATGTTTCTCCGCAAACAGGTCGAACGCTTGCTTATCTGCTCCACCACATTCATCCAGTACTCGTCCCATTCAGGTCGCGAATTCTTGGATTTCGTAGCCGCCATAAAAATCCCTCGCAAAAACTAAACCTATATTATTATTCATATTAATAAATCTATCCTGACCGGACTCAGAAATCCAGCATGTCCCCGATTTCCGTCCCCGTTCTTTTTATCGTCCCTGCCGGGAGCTCGAGAACGTACGCGCATGGTTTCTTGGGCTTGTAAATCCTCC
>CAZTCK010000067.1:0-3884 GCA_964612625.1 uncultured archaeon
CACTCTTCTACTGAAACCATCCCCGCTAACATTTAAAAAACAGGAAACCACAAAAAGTTTTATGAAGGCCGTTATTCTGTGTGCAGGGAAATCAACGAGGACATATCCCCTGACCGTGAACAGGCCGAAATGTATGATAAAGCTTGCGGGCAAGACCCTGCTTGAACATTTGCTCGACAGAATCACCGGTCTGGTTGATGAGGTCATTCTTGTTGTCGGCTTCGGGAAGGAAATTGTGAGAGAAAGGATAGGGAACGAATATGAAGGCATGCGAATAGCGTATGCCGAACAGAAAGAAGCCCTCGGAACCGCGGACGCTCTGCTTCGGGCTGAAAGTTTTGTGGGGAAGGATGAGAGGTTTCTCGTGTTGATGGGAGATAACCTCTACCCGGGGGAGGCGATAAGAGAATGCGTTTCATACGGAATTTCGCTCCTCGCCCAGAAGGTTGTTAACCCGGAGGAATATGGTGTTGTGGAGACCGACAAGGGATTTTTAACGGAGATAGTGGAAAAGCCAGCAGACCCCAAATCGAACCTCGCGAACACGGGCCTCTACGTTCTGAACGACAGGATTTTCGAAATACTCAAATCCCTCAGGATTTCACCCAGGAAGGAATACGAACTTACGGATGCGGTGAACATCCTGGCGGGAAAGCTGAGGATTCGGTGTTTCTACACAAGCGGATGGGTTCCCGTCACGTATCCGTGGGATTTCCTGAGAGTAAACCGGGCACTGCTTTCGGAAATCAGAAGGGAGATAAAAGGCGAAGTGGAGAAGAACGCCGTTATTAAGGGGGATGTGAAGATAGGGAAGGGAAGTGTTATCAAATCCGGCACGTATATAGAAGGACCCGCAGTTATCGGGGAGAACTGCGTAATCGGACCGAACGCGTACGTGCGCGCGAACACATCCATAGGGGATAACGTCCGCTTCAGGGGCGAAGTCGTGAACTCGATAATAATGGATGGAACAACGGCAAAACACTTCTGCTACATAGGGCATTCGGTCATAGGCGAGAACGTGAACATCGCCGCCGGAACCGTGACCGCGGACTTCCGCCACGACGGGAAGAATCACGTGACTATTGTCAGGGGCAAAAAAATCGACACAGGACTTCGCAAACTCGGGGCATTTGTGGGGGACGGGGTGAGGACAGGTATAAACACCTCCATATACCCCGGAAGGAAGATATGGCCGGGCCTTTCGACATTGCCCGGGGAAATTGTGAAAAAGGATGTGACAGGATGAAGCTCATTCTTGTCTGCGGTCTGCCCGGAACCGGAAAAACAACCGTTGCGAAAAAAATAGCGGACGGGACGAAGGCGTACGTCTTCAACACGGACATCATACGAAAACAGCTTTTCGAGAAGCCGAAATACACGGAAAAGGAGAAAACCCTCGTTTACAATCTGCTTTTTGAAATGGCTGAGAAATTCCTGAGGAGCGCAAAGAACGTCGTGCTTGACGGAACGTTTTACAGGAAGGAACTGAGGGACAGGGTAAAGGAAATGGCGAAAAAAACCGGAAGCGAATTCCACATAGTGGAAGTGGTCTGCGGGGAAAAGATAGTGAAAGAGAGGATGGACAAGAGAAAAAAGGAGAAAACGCCGAGCGACGCGGATTTCGCAGTCTACAGGAAGATCAAGAAACAGTTCGAGCCCATACGCGAAAAACACTTCGTGGTGGACACTGGGGAGGACTGGGAGAAGCAGATTGAAAGGTTTCTGAAAACTCTATAATCACGTAAACCTGCTCGCCACGAAAATAATGTCATAGATGTCCACTTCCCCATCCTGAATGACATCAGTGACAGGATTCTCTTTCCCGAATTCTGAAGCGAGCAGCGTCAAATCCATAATGTCAGTTTTTCCGTCATTGTTCAAGTCACCCTGTAGCTTCCTATAGGTATATGCTACCGGCTTCAGAGTGAAATCCCTTCTGAGAAAGCCAGAATTCGGACCTCCCCATGTGGGATTGTCAACAAAGACATACCAGTACATTCTCTTCACCCAGGGCAAATGATCCCTGAGAAGCTTTACCATCCTTGTGAATCCTCTTTTAACGCAGTCCTCATCATCACTGTTTATACCAAATTCTGTCCAGAAGACATCTTTTCCCCCGTCACCATACTTTTCCATAATACTGTGTATCTCAATATTTTTTTGCAACCATTCATTATCAAATGTTTCTATGTTGTCTTTCTTGCAGTCATACAACTGATTATACGGATGCCAAGCCACGACCTGAAAATAGTCGTCAGAATTTGTACTGCTATCACTTACACCATCATTGGCGTTTTTGATATATCCGTAAATCATACCCAAGAATTTATCAGTGGGTGAGCAAAAAAGACCTGCAATCGCTCCCATAATTCTCAGGTCACCCGGGTCCGTCTCTTTTATCGCTTTAGATGCATAATAAAGAAGGTCAACGGTTATTGCTGCCTTCTGCTCCAGCGTGAAATCCCTTCTTCTTGAAGAACTTAGAATGGAAAATCTCCCGTTGGTGTGGTTCCAGACACCTAGGTCGTCTATCCCGTCTCCGTCGTAGTCACCTGTGATAGGAATATGCCCCCCTCTCCAGAACAATTCCTTTACGAGGGCATTCGTGTTGAAGTCATCTGAACTCTGGGAAATATACCAGTAAGAAATCTGATAATTATTGAGAGGGCGCCACACAATGATATCATCCCTTCCGTCCCCATCATAATCAGCCACCACAGGCGTGTCCCCTTCATTCCCAAAAAATTTTTCTAGAAAGGAGTTGTCACTAGAGTACTTTATGTAAAACTTGCCGTTATATGGTCTCCACACTGCCAAATCTGTCACACCATCTCCGTCGTAGTCCCCGCTCAGGGGAATATCCCCTCTTTCACCCCAGAAATATACAACAGTTGTTACGAAACCGCTCGAGGAGGATAATACGTAAAATTTTCCGTTAGCAGGCCTCCATACCACAATGTCTGTTATCCCGTCTCCGTCATAATCCCCGGACAACGGAATGTCGCCCTCTTCTCCCCAGTGTTTTACAATATACTGACCATCTGAGGATTTGCTTATGTTAAATATACCTTCGGAGGAGTCCCAGACAACCAAATCCGTTACACCATCTCCGTCGTAATCTCCAGTCAGGGGAATATCACCTTCTTTGCCCATGTGAAAGTTTATCATGTTCCCTGACTTCGAACTTTTTATATACCAGTTCCCCTCCGAAGGTCTCCAGACAACCATATCGTCTACCCCATCTCCGTCGTAGTCCCCCGCCAGAGGGACGTCACCCTCTCCTCCCCAAAATGCTGTTATAAATCTGTTACAATAGGAGGAAGGATGAAGGGAAAGGTCCGGTTCGTTTGTAATTTCCCATTCTCTCACAGAAGGGAATGTTTTAACCAGTTTTTTCCATGATTCGTACCATTTCTGTAGAAACTGAGCATACCGGGGGTCATCTCTTTCTGGTACACACCACCACGTTTCTATGTTATTGGGGTTGAAAGTGTCGAGTCCTGTCATCCATCCGGGAAATTCATGCACCAAAACCGTTACGTTTATTCCGTGATTTTGTGCTTCAGAGAATATAAAGTCATACTTTTCTTTTACTTCGTTATCATAATCATTTTCAATTCCTGAGGGCCATAGTTGATGGAAGTAAATTCTCGTTCTCTGGTGTTTTGCTCCCAGATACCGGGCGGTCCTGAATCTCCATGTGATGTTGTCGGACGGCAGATTTTTGATATCCTTGACGTATGCTTCGTCAATGCCCCAGAAATCGCTAGGTAATATTTTTTGTGCCCTCACCGGAACAGATACTACTATAAGAAACATCACGATGAATACAATTGAAAGACCTCTCATATTCTAAACTTTGTTTATTTCTTATTAATCCA
>CAZTCK010000068.1:0-3881 GCA_964612625.1 uncultured archaeon
CGTAATATTTCTCCCCTCTATCTCCTCAACCATCTCTTCGGAGAGAAACTCGGGTTAGAAGTTCGAATCCGTCTCGAAATCCCGCTCGAACCTCAATTCGGAGGTTCGATTCTTTACCCCCCCCCCCAGAAAAACTTTTATTTCGGGAATACAATTTCAAAATCAAAATGAGCGGGAGCTTCGGAAATGTAGGTTTCATCTCCACGAGGATTGCGGGCAATGATGGCGTTTCGCTGGAGATAGGCAAGTGGGCTGAGGTTCTGGAGAGGAATGGGTATAAGTGTTACTATTTCGCAGGAACCTCTGATAGACCGAAGAACCGATGCATGCTGGCGAAGGAGGCAAACTTCGACCACCCGAAAATAAAGATGATAAGGAAGGAATGTTTTGGGAAACGCAGGCGTCCACCCAGGATAACTAGACTAATCGAGGATTTGAAAGACAACATCAAGAGGAAGATCTATCAATTCATCAAGAAATTCGATGTGGACCTTATCATCCCCGAGAATGCGCTGTCCCTTCCCATGAACATTCCCCTGGGTTTGGCCCTCACAGACTTCATCGCCGAGACAGGCTTTCCCACAATAGCGCATCATCACGATTTTTATTGGGAGAGAAGCCGGTTTCTGGTCAACTGTGTGGATGATTATCTGGACTGGGCATTCCCTCCATCCTTGCCCTCCATCGTGCACGTGGCCATAAACTCGCTGGCGAGTGAGGAATTGAGTCATCGCAAGGGTATTTCGAATGTGGTCATACCGAATGTTTACAATTTCGCCTCTCCTCCTCCCTCACCAGATTATCACTGTCGAGATCTGCGAAGGCGTATAGGACTGGGAGAAAACGATTTATTCATCCTCCAGCCCACGCGCGTGATTCCGCGAAAGTGTAT
Organism: uncultured archaeon; assembly: GCA_964612625.1. Lineage (GTDB taxonomy): Archaea > Aenigmatarchaeota > Aenigmatarchaeia > QMZP01 > QMZT01 > CAZTCK01. Next base: position 893 of record CAZTCK010000068.1, read on the forward strand.
CGAAAGGTCGATCGAGCTCGTTTACCGGATGAAATTAAGAAACCCTTTACTCGTGATATCCCAGACAACCTGTGATGAAGGGAGCTCTTATTACGAAAATATCAAGGAATACGCGGAAAGCCTTGGTGTGAGAATAGTTTCCATAGGTAACCTTATCGGACCGAAGAGGATGAAAAGGAAGGGGGGGATGATTTACACCATGGGTGATGTATATCAGTGCGCGGATCTCGTGACATACCCCTCGAGCTATGAGGGATTCGGAAATGCCTTCCTCGAGGCAATTTACTATAAAAAACCCCTGGTGGTGAATAGATACCCGATTTACATCACCGATATCGAGCCGAAGGGTTTCGATTTGATCACAATTGACAGTTTCGTGACGAAGGATGCAATTGAGAAGATCAAGGAGGTCATTGGGGATGAGAAGAGGAGGGAGGAGATGGTGGAGAAAAACTATCGCTTAGCGCTTAAATACTTTTCCTACGAAGTGCTGGAAAATTCGCTGAAGGACATAATCGAGAGACTTCATGGGGTGAGATGAAGTGAAGAGGTTGAATATCGCCCTGCTGCACTACTCATGCCCTCCCGTAGTGGGAGGAGTTGAGGAAGTGATAAAACAGCAGGCATTCTTGTTTCAGAGGTATTTTCAGAAAGTCAAGATATTCGCCGGTATGGGGTCGCAGTTTTCCAATAACTTGGAGGTGGAGATCAATCCATTACTCGGGTCAAGAGACAAGCGGGTTGTGTACGTTCACAAGATGGCGAAGGAAGGGGAGACGAAACCCCTCGAATCGCTTACGAGGAAAATTTACAGATATCTAAGCCACGCCCTCCAAGATTTCGATATGCTGATCGCACACAATGTCCTCACCATGCGCTACAACCTCGCACTAACCTATGCCCTGCTTCGCTTAGCGGAAAGTGATTCCATCCCCGTCATCAGCTGGAATCACGATTCCCCCTACTTCTATCCAGATTACCCCTCATATCTCGACAAAGAGCCGTGGACCGTCCTCAAGCAATACAACCCGAAGATATATTACGTCGTGATATCCGAAAGCCGCAAACGGCAATTTGAAAAGTTGTACGGTAAAGGCAATCATATTTACGTGGTGCCGAACGGTATCGACCCCATCACATTTTTCGGTTTGAGCCCAATAACCGTCCGGCTGATCCAGGAGCAAAATCTCTTCGATGCTGACTTCTTAATGGTTCAGCCCTCGCGTTTGTGCACCAGGAAGAATATAGAGTTATCCGTTCACGTGGTGCGTGCCCTCAAGGACAGCGGTGTTCACGCACGCCTTTTAATCACAGGTGCCCATGACCCCCACAAGCCGAAAACCCTCGAATATTACAGGAAAATCAAATCGCTCGCCCGGGAGTTGGGAGTCGAGAAGGATATCCTGGTGATAGCTGAGTATAAGTTCAGGAGTGGTGAACGTCTTGTCCCGAGCGCCCTCATAATGCGTGACCTCTACCTAATATCTGACATTCTCTTCATGCCCAGTCTCCAGGAGGGTTTCGGAATCCCGCTACTCGAATCAGGGATGATTAAGCTACCCGTGATTTGCTCAGCCATTCCTCCTTTCGAAGAGGTTGGAAAGAATGATGTCAATTTTTTCGAATTGAACGAAACCCCGGAGGAAATAGCCCAGAAAATCATGAAGGCGGTCTCGGTCAAGAAATCGAGCCGTTTCTTTCGAAGGGTTATAAAAGAGTACACTTGGGATAATATTTACAAAAGGAAACTGCTCCCTCTTCTTCGCGAGATAAAGGAAACAAGATAAAATGATTTTAAACATGCGGCTAAATTTTATTCATGCTCTACCTCGTTGGTCTCGGGGTGTGGAACGAGAAGGATATCTCGTTGCGGGGGATTGAAATAGCGAAGCGGGCAGACAGAGTTTACTGCGAGCTTTACACTGCATACTGGGGAGGAAACCTTCAAAAGCTTGAGAGGATAATCGGGAAGAAAATAAAAAAACTCGAAAGGAAAGACGTCGAAGAAGGTTCGGACAGGCTGTTGCAGGAAGCAGGTGAAAAGGATGTTGTCCTTCTTGTCCCCGGAGACCCGCTCGTTGCGACCACGCACATGCACCTGATTTTAGAAGCGAAAAAGAGGGGAATAGCAACAGAGATTGTTCACTCCTCTTCCATATACACAACCATTGCCAGGACAGGGCTTCAAATTTACAAATTCGGAAGGACCGCAACCATCATAACGCCGGCAAAAGGATACGAATCGGAAGGGTTTTACAACGTTGTGAAGGAGAATCTTTCGAAAGGTCTTCACACCCTCCTCCTTCTGGACAGGGATATGTCAACAAAAAAAGCGCTTGAAATTTTAACCGGAATTGAAAAAAGGAAGAAAAAGAAAGTTTTGAAACACGCAGTTCTCTGTTCGAAGCTTGGCTCAAAACACGAGAAAATAGTTTACGGAAAAATCACGGATTTACTCGGAATTGACCTTCCCCCTCCGGCGGTCATAATCATCCCCGGCAGACTTCACTTTCTCGAGAAGGAGTTTCTGGAGATGTTCATGCAAACTCAAAAATAAAATCAGCCGGCAGACTGCACGCTGCGTTTTCCTGCCTGCATACCATCACTGAATCTCCCTGTAGAAGGCAACATCCACGGAAAATATTGCTATACCTATCACTATCAGGAGCACGACTATCAGGGCAAGGGTTATGAGAGGGTCAAGGTTGGTGAAGGAGTACGATATCAGATATATTAATATCAGAATAGCCGATATGAAGGCAGCCGAAACCACTATTCTCAATCTCCTGCCGAACTGCTTTTCGTGGACCTCGTCCCTTCTTAACGCCATATTTATCACATCCCGCACGGATTTATAAAATTAGGTTCCCTGAACTGCCGCGGAGCAAAAGTTCCTTTTTGGATTAACCCTTTTTGACAGATTAAAGCACCTTCCCAAGGAACAGAAAAGGGTTATTTCCGTTAACGCTTTTTGACAAATTAAAGTACA
>CAZTCK010000069.1:0-3873 GCA_964612625.1 uncultured archaeon
ATTGCCTCGCGCAGTTCTTCGGAGAAGAGTTCCCAGACCATAGGAAAGTATACGAAGAAGGATTTTAAAACGATTTTTACCTCACACCAAGCAAATCCGACTTCGTTATTATTCCCCGTATGCGGCCATTTTCTGAAACGAGAACGGCCGGGTGTATATCCAGCAGGGGCGGAAGGATTTCCACAGGGTCTTCGGAATCAACCACGGGGAAGGGCTTGTCCATGATATCCTTCGCTTCGAGGTGCGTGAGGTTCCTGTCCATGTTCTGGAGGAGGGTGGTTTCCCTTATACTCCCTATCTGCCTCCCCCCGTCAATAACAGGTATCTGGGAAATACCCGATGATTTCATGAGGGCTATCACCCTTTTTACGGGCGTCTCCGGTTTTGCGGAGATTATATCCCGTGTCATTATGTCCCTGCAGAGGACGAGCTTCTCCATCTTGCTCAGGACGAGGAGTATTCTGTTAACCGTCGAGAGCCTGGGGTCGACTTTCTCATTTTCTATCTTTGCCACGTGAGCCTGGGAAATGCCTGCAAGTTTCGCCAGTTCTGACTGCGATAAACCCCTTTCCATCCTTAACTTTCTTATGTGCTCTCCGGTTATCATTTATTCCCACCAGTTATAATTTTTTCCAGCAGATATATAAAGCTATATAAATACCCTTTTCCAAGTATTAAATTAAAATTTTCAGGGGTGATGTCATGAGGAGCGGGAGGTTTTGGTTCACATCCGAATCAATGACAGAGGGTCATCCTGACAAGGTCTGCGACCAGATTTCGGATGCTGTTCTGGACGAGATAATAAAGGACGACCCGAATGCGAGAGTTGCATGCGAAACCATGGCGGGGATGGGATTCATAATAGTCACGGGAGAGATAACGACCAGGGCATGGGTTGATGTGCAGAAAATCGTTAGAAACGTTTTGAAGGATGTGGGATATACGAAGCCGGAATACGGGTTTGATTATCAATCCGTGGGCGTTCTCACCTCAATTCATGAGCAGTCCCCGGACATAGCGATGGGCGTGGACAAGAGCGAAAAGAAAGCGCTCGGGGCAGGGGACCAGGGTATGATGTCCGGATACGCAACGAATGAAACCCCGGAGCTTATGCCTTTGCCCATCCTGCTCGCGCACCGGCTGGCAAAAAGGCTGGCCTACGTTCGCAAACAGGGGATTCTCAAATATCTCAGACCTGACGGGAAGACGCAGGTAACAGTTGAATATGACGGGGCAAGGCCGAAAAGACTTGAAGCGGTTGTGGTCGCGGCGCAGCACGACCCGGATGTGAAGCTCGAAAAACTCAGGGACGATATCAAAAAACGCGTGATAAAACCCGTTTGCGGGGATTATCTGGATGAGAAAACGAAATACTTCATAAACAACACAGGCAGGTTCGTCCTCGGCGGGCCTGTGGCTGATGCCGGTTGCACGGGAAGGAAGATAATAGCGGATACGTACGGAGGCGTGGGGAATCACGGAGGAGGGGCGTTTTCCGGAAAGGACCCCACAAAGGTGGACAGAACAGCGGCGTATTATGCAAGGTATATAGCCAAGAATATAGTGAAAGCAGGCCTGGCTGACAGGTGCGAGGTCCAGCTGGCATACGTGATAGGAGGGTCCGAACCTCTGTCGCTGTTTATAGACATGTTCGGAACGAACAAGGTCGCTTCACAAAAGGTGTACGAACTCGTGCTGAAACACTTCAAACTGAATCCGGAAAGCATGATAGAGGAGCTCAATCTCCGCAGACCGATATTCAGGAAGACATCATGTTACGGGCACTTCGGAAGGGAGGAGCCGGAGTTCACCTGGGAGAGAACGGACAAGGCAGAAATCCTTCGGAAGGAGGCAGGATTATAGGAATCTAATAGTACAAATATACAAAATTTTTCCCTGTTTTCTCTCCTTCCGAAGAAACTGTTAATGTTCCCTGAAGAGGCGGGGAGCGGGGAGAAGGAATTTTAATAGTAGAGCAGTATAAATATTGTTATGGATTCCGCAGTTCTTGAAAAATACAGGAAGGCGGGGGAGATTTCCGCCCGGGTGAAGAAGGAGGTTATGGAGAGGGTAAAACCCGGCATGCGAATTCTGGAACTGGCGGAGTTCATAGAAAAGCGGATTCTTGAGCTCGGAGGAAAACCTGCTTTTCCCGTTAATATAGGGATTAATGATATAACGGCACATTATACACCGAAGTTCAATGATCAGACCATTATAAAACCCGGGGATGTGGTGAAGATAGACCAGGGCGTACACGTTGACGGGTGGGTTGCGGACATGGCGTACACGTACTGCTCGGAGAGGAACGATATGGTAAAGGCCGTAGAGCGTGCGCTGAACGCGGGAATAAGGGCGGTGAGACCGGGCGTGAAGATTTCGGAGGTAAGCGAAGCGATATATTCGGAAGTTGAAAGCTCGGGCTTCGGGGTGATAGTGAATTTGACAGGGCATGGCCTTGACCAGTATGTGATACACGGGCCTCCGAGCATCCCGAACGTGAGAAATGATTCCGGGATTGAACTGAGAGAGGGGGATGTGATAGCATTGGAGCCCTTCGTGTGCGAAACGAACGGTTACGTGAAGGAATCAGAACCGACCGAGATATTTTCGTTCCTCCAGCCAAGACCTGTCCGGCTCATGGAAGCGAGAAAAATCCTTGATCTCGCCTCGAACGAATACAAAGGTTTGCCCTTTTGCAAGCGCTGGCTCGTGAAAAAGGGGATTTCGCCATTCAAGGTTTCCTTTGCCCTCAAACAACTCGAGATTTCCAATGCCGTGAGAGATTATCCTGTTCTCAGGGAAAGGGATTCGAAGCCCGTGGCGCAGGCCGAGCACACGGTAATCGTGAGGGAGAAACCTCTGGTTATAACAGCCTGAAGGATTTGGCGGAGAGTCCGCCGGAACGCACGGCGAATAGAATTTAAAATTTACCCCGAATAGAGTTATGTGGGATAATGACCGGAATCAGCAGAAGGGAGGCGCTGAAAAGGATAGGGATTATGGCTGCCTCCGGCGTGCTTGGAGTTTCGTCCCCCCTTCTGGGCAGTTGGGGAGGCCAGACTGTTTCGGACAGGGCACTCCCAAGACTTGAACGCATTCTTTACAGCGAATATGAGTGGCCGTATCCGAAGGAGGATATGGAATGGGCCGAGAGGGTGGTCTTCACGGGCAAAAACAGGGGTGTTGTTAGCGTATGCCCGAAAGAGAAGAAAAAACTCGATATAAAGTTTTACTCGTGCAGCGGAGGAGAGGAAAGGCTTCCCTACATCAGACCGGTTTTGTTTGAAGGGGTGAGCGGACCTCTGGACATTCCGTTCAGTTTTGAAGGGCCTTCCCTGAGCTACAGGGTGGAGTACAGGGAGGGAAAGGGGAAGTGGAAGTCGCTCTCGCCCAAGACCGTCAAGACCCCTGACCGCAACCTGAAGGACGAGCCTGTGGAGATATGGGTGATAGCGGATGACCACAGCTATGCTGACCTGAAATGGGCGCACAAAAACAGGGATGGAAAATGGGGGGACAAAATTGTTAACGGGGAATACATAGCGGACCTCACGAAGGAGATTCTGAAAGACCCGTCCTACGTCCCGGACGAAAAATACCGGAGATGTATGCCTTTCGGTACGCTGATAGCAGACATGATGGCTTTCCTGCTGAAATACGGGGACCCTGATATAATAATAAATGTCGGCGATACCGTGGGGCTCGAAACTACCGTCCGTGAGAGGGAATGGGGTCCTGAGATGCCAAAGGGTGACCTTAACGAGGGGGCGAGGAAGGTGTGGGAAAGATACAGGAGGGTGTGGTCTCCGCTCACACCGTATGTCATGTACGACCTCGCAACCGGGAATCACGACGGAGAGGAGGGTTACG
>CAZTCK010000070.1:0-3860 GCA_964612625.1 uncultured archaeon
AAATGGAGAATGGAGAAAGGGAGAAAATCAAAAAGCTGATTCTGCGCGCGGCTGACACATGCCGTGAGAGATGGGGGGACAATCCTCTTTACAGGGCAATCATGGACTGCGCCGGTGAGATGTAGACCCGCTGCGGGCATTCACGGAGTATTTGATTATTTTCAGGACTCCGTACGCCCGGCTTGCCTGCAGGCTCATCTCAGCCAGCACCCGCCATGGTGTGTTGCCTGTCCCGAGAAACTTCTTCATAAGCTTCCTGTAAAGCCATGCCTTCGGGGGCGAGTAGTGAGAATTCACGTACCTGACAACCTCTTTTCTTGACCTCAGGAGCCTTTCCCTGGTCCAGTTTATTATTTCATCCATGGGCACATATTTCGTGCGGAAAAGAACCTTTCCCTTTTTTATGTTTTTGAGAACGTCATCGATGGTGCAGGCATCTATTATATTGACCGAGTATCCTATCATTCCGAGTGTGTGCGCGTCAGAGCCAGCAATTTTAGGTATTCCGGCATTTCTGAATATGGAGCGCGCAAACCTGTTGCTTACCATGTCTATGTTGAGGGAATTGAATACTTCAACAGCGTCTGTTCTGAAGGCGAGACTCCCTACGCCTTCCCCCTTCAAATCAAAGGGATGCGGGGCAACAGATACTCCTCCGAGTTCGTGAATTCTCTCGATAGTTTCGTCCACATCCAGAAAATTCTCAACGGGTTCGGTTATTCCGAGTGCAATCAGATGTCCTGATTTTGTCTGAAGTTCGACGCCGGGTATGAATAATATGCCCTGCCTTTTAGCCTCTTTGCGGGCGGAATTCCACGCCCTGGTTGTTCTGTGGTCGGTTATAGCGATACCGGAAAGCCCGAGCGCCTTCGCTTTTCTGATGATATCCTCGGGTCTCGGTATCCCCTCCCAGGGTATTTTCGTTCCCTTCGAATAGCACGAATGGCAGTGAAGCTCGAATTTCATCAAAACACCAGAGTTGGAAATATTTATTTATATCTGATTTATAAAATCTTATATTCTATATTCATCAGTATGCCCTGAAAGGTGGTGTTTTTATGATGCCCGAACACATCGCTATCATCCCCGACGGAAACAGGAGGCTGGCAAGACGTCTGATGGGAAGACCATGGAAAGGGCACGAATGGGGAATCGAAAAGATAAAGGATGTCCTGATGTGGTGCAAGGAATGCGGAACAAGGATAATCACGCTTTATGTTCTCTCCCTTGAGAATCTCCGAAAACGCCCGAAAAGAGAACTGAACTTCCTCTTTTCTCTTGCGAGGAAGGAAATAAAAAACATGCTGAATGACAGGGGACACATAGTGCACCGAAACAGGGTAAGGGTAAGGTTTTTCGGGAGGACTGATCTGCTTCCCGAAGACCTGCAGGAAGGCATAAAAAAGGTTTCCGAGATGACCAGTGAATATTCAGATTACTTTCTCAACCTCGCAATCGCCTACGGGGGGAAGCAGGAGATAGTGGACGCGTCCAGAAGACTGGCAGCGGACGCGATCAGAGGGGTGGTTGATCCCCGGCACATAAACGAATCCCTTCTGAGAAAATACCTGTGGACTAACGGCTTTCCCGACCCTGACCTGATAATAAGAACGGGCGGGGAAAAACGGCTGTCTAACTTCCTCCCCTTTCAGTCCACCTATTCCGAACTCGTGTTTATCGACAAACTGTGGCCTGAGATAAGGAAAGAGGATTTCTTCGGGGCAATTGAGGAATTCGGAAGAAGGAAGAGGAGGTTCGGGAGGTAAATCTCCCTTCCTGCGAGCAGGACCGATTTATTAGGGTTTGGTACCAATTATAATACAGATAAAATGGCGTACAGGTTCACCTTTGACCTTTCGAAGTTTTCCCAGTCCTTTTTTGCGGAAATTGCAAAATTTTCCGAAAAGAGGGGCATACACAGGAAACTCGGAAGAAGCGCGAGACATCTTGTCGAGAAGTTCAAGGTTCACAAGATGATAGGGCTGCCTGTGTCGGATGCGCTCATGATAATAGAGGACCTCATAGACACGTACGCAAAAAATCTCGTCCAGAGAGAGAGCTTTCTGAGAACAAAGAAAAGGGTTTTGCTCCTTCCTCACTGCGCAAGGAAGTACATGGACAGCAGGTGCAAAGCGAAATTTCATCCGGACCTTGCCTACTACGAGTGCATGCATTGCTCGCCCGACTGCAGGGTAAATCAGGCAAGTAAGCTTGCGGAGGAAAAGGGTTACGATGTATATATCTTGCCCGGAGGTTCGTGCGTGAAGAAGATTTTGTCGAGAAAAAGGTACGACGGGGTTGTGGGCGTGGCGTGCTGCGAAGAGATAAAGCTTGCCGGGGAGTTTCTTGAAAAACTCAACATGCCAGCACAGGCAGTTCCCCTGATAAAGAACGGGTGCGCAGAGACCAAGTTTAACATGGAAACGCTCGCTAAAACGCTGTAAAATTTTTAAGGAAATTTTCCGAATTCTTAACATGGAGCAGCACATACTCGTGTTTGCGGGCATGATTGTGATATTTATAGGGATAGCGCTGATTCTCATAGGCTCTCTTTCGGGAGGAGAGGGCAGGGCAAAGTTTGCCGTGGGCGGCTTCATAGGGCCGATTCCGTTCGGTTTTGCGAATGATAAGGGATTGATGTATCTGGTGATTGCCATTTCCCTGATAATGCTCCTTGTTTTCATTCTCGCAGGACACAGAATTTTTATTTAAAACTTTAATCCAAGAATTACAGAGTGTTGTTATGATTGAAAGACAGACCGCAAAGAAAGTTCGCATACGAGACATAATGAGCGGAAAGTTTGTCAGGAAGGAGGGCTTCGAACCCAATTTTGTAAAGACTCCGCTCGGAGAGGAGGTTTCGAGGGCGAGAGTCCTCGGGACGATTGTCTCAAAATTCGTCACGGAAGACGGGAATTACGCGAGCGTTACGATAGATGACGGGAGCGATACCATCCGCCTGAAAGTTTTCAAAACGACAAAGCCGCTGGATTCGTTTGAAATAGGAGACGTTGTTGATGTCATTGGAAAAGTAAGGGAGTATGAGGGCGAAATTTACATAATACCTGAAGTTGTGAGGAAGGTTGACGACCCTAATTTCGAAATGCTGAGGAGGGTTGAGCTTCTTCGCAAGGAGATGGCTGCAAAAAAGGTGAGGGAACTCATGGAAAAGGGTGGAGACAAGGACCCCGAAGAGCTCAGAAAAGAACTCATTGAAAAGCACTCAATTGAGGCCTGCTGGGTTAATGCCCTTATCGGGGAAGGAAACAGAGAGAAGAGTGAAAGAAACGAACTGAAAACCAAAATCCTGAAAGCGATAGAATCGTCCCCTGAGGGGATCGTGTATTCAGAACTCGTAAAGAAAATAGGCGCGGAGGAAGCGGATATAGAGGGCGTGATAGACGAACTTCTGAGCGAAGGGATATGTTACGAACCGAGCCCGGGCAGGATAAAGAAGATTTAGGACGGACAGAGGTTCGAAACAGAGTCAGCGAGTTTTTGTTTGATGGTTTTGATGGCAATAAAGACATTGAAGGTAAAATGATAAAATTCGTTCCATTATGGAAATGGTTGCTGTTCAGATGAAATTGGCAAGGTTTTTGATATCCCTGTTTGCGATGTGCGTGTAGATTTGGGTGGTCTGCAGGTTTTTGTGGCCGAGCAGTTTCTGGATGTATCGGATATCCGCTCCCGCTTCGAGAAGATGTGTAGCGAATGAATGACGAAGTGTATGGGGTGTCACTTTCTTTTATACCTGCTTTTCTTGAAGCGTTTTTGACTATTTGCTGATTGTCCTTTTGCTATATTTTCCTCTCTTTTGTGACTTGAAAATTAAACCTTGGTTGCTAATGCCATAAATT
>CAZTCK010000071.1:0-2325 GCA_964612625.1 uncultured archaeon
ACCAGCTGCGCTCCGTGTATGATTATATCATCTCTGGCATACTGGGTGAAGTAAAAGGCAAGGTCGCTCAGATGGTAGAAAGCGAGCCACACATCCCTCAGCAGAAATATCCCCGCGAACAGGAGAAGTCCGAGAGTGAACGGCGTCCGTAAATTAAGATAGTTTCTGAGGTAGATGATAAAAAGTATCGCAAGCAGGACGATATTCGCCCCCGTAAGCCCCAGCGATATTAACTGAGATAGCACCATCTTTACCACTCATTATTTTCTCGAAGGTTATTTATTTAGTTTTTCCCAATTTTCTCCTTATTTCCTCGATTATCTCCATATTCTCCTCGACCAGGGGGGAGAGGAAGTAAACCGACCCGTACTTCTTTTTCTCGGATGTGGTGAGGATTTTGTTTTCGAGCAGAACCTTGAGGTGGTGCTGCACGGTTTTGTAATCGACACCCAGCGCGTCCTTAATCTGGTTCGCATTATAAGGCCTGTCTTTTATGAGGTCGATGATTCGTATCCTCATCAGTCCTCCGCGTGTTCCCGCGAGTACGTACCATAACAACCGCTTCAGGTGAACGACGCTCACGCTTTCCCCGTCCATCCTCGAACCCCCTTAAAATAGTTGTGAGCAGAGATAAAAAAGTAACAGGATAAAAGATTTATTTAAGCCGGATACAATATTAATCATGGCCTTCGACATAACGCTGACGGTTACGTATTTCGCTTTCTTGCTCGGTTTCGGGGTTGTTGTGGCGAACATCCTGAAAAAATACAGAATCCCGGACACGTTTTTCCTCCTCCTCCTCGGCCTCGCCCTCGGGCCCACAGTCTTCATGAACCCTCTCGTTACGAGATACATAAGCATAACGCTTGTTGATGTTAACGCGATGGGAGCTGTTCCGGATTTCCTGAGAATACTTGCCCTCATACTCGTTGTTTTCACAGGGACCTTCAACCTCAGCTGGAAGGTTTTCAAGAGGTTTTCAGACGTTTCGGTTAATCTCGCCCTTGTCGGCGTGATTTTCAGCACGGCGTTCCTCGGGTTTTTCGCAAACCTCATATTCGGTCTCGAGCCCGTGTACGCTCTCCTGCTGGGGGCGGTCATAAGCGGAACAGGGACAGGCGTGCTTTACGCGTTCGAACGCTCGCTCTCGAAATCCCGTAGGGCGTTAACGGTGATAAAGGTCGAGTCAATTTTCAATTCCCCGCTGACGGTTCTTTTTCCCATCCTGTTTCTCGACTTAGTTGTGATGGAGCCGGGTGCGCTCTTCGAACCCATGAAATACGTTGCGCAGTTCTGGCAGATGATAGCCGCGGGAATAGGGACCGGCCTTATAATAGGTCTGGCCGTTTCGAAAATAATGAAGTCCATGCTCAAAGAATATTCTTCGCTCATACTTTTTGCAGTGGCTCTCATAACATACGCGCTTGCGGAGAACGTGGGGGGTTCAGGCATGCTTGCCGTCGCCATATGCGGTTTAATAGCAGGGAATATGATGCTCTCGGAGAAAGAGAAAGAGGAGGTCAGAAGGTTTGAAGACCAGTTTTCCGAAATGCTGAGAATTTCGGTTTTCACCCTGCTCGGGGCACAGGTCATGCTCCCGCTCAATCCAAACGACCTCATAATGGCGTTTGTTTTCTTCCTCCTAGTCTTCATCTCCCGCCCTATGTTCCTCATACCAACACTCGGCAGGCAGAGGAAGAAATTCAGCAGAAAGGATATCATCCTAATGAGCTTTGTCGCTCCCCGCGGTCTTGCAGCCGCAGCAATGGCCCCGGTTATCGCGAGCGTACTCGCGAGCATTGGCTCCCCTGACATAGGGAATCAGATTGTGAATATAATATTCATGGTTATACTGTTTTCTGTTTTCTTTTCGACGATAGTAGCCTCCATTATGGGAACAAAATACGTTCAGGAGATGGGCAGGGAGGAAAAAGCGCCTGCGAAGGAGCCCGGAAGCACGGAGGATATGTACACAGAGGTGAAACCATCGGGCCGGACAGCAAAATGAAAAAGATAAACAGATTTTTTGCCCCCCAAAAGGCCAAAATGCTGATTGTAATAGCGTTTTTTGCGGTTCAGGTCTGGGCATTTGGGGTGTACGAAACCAGTCCTTCTGAAACGAATTCCGTCATGCCCCTGATATATCTGCTTAGTTTCCCCGGAATGTTTGCTTCCTATTTTGCCTACGGGTTTCATCCTCTCCTGAGATTCCTCGGAACCCCTGTGAACCTGCTTTACTGGTATTTTCTCTCGTGCGTTATGGTTTTAATCTGGAACACCGCAAAGAAATCGTGAAGAAAAATAACGGACGGGATTTAAATGAAA
>CAZTCK010000071.1:2425-3749 GCA_964612625.1 uncultured archaeon
TTCTCTACACACTCATCTATTTCCTCCTCTCTTACCGTGAGTGGCGGGCGGAAGCGTATGGACTTCGGCCAGGAAGAAAGAACAGCCAGTCCGTTCTTCCAGCATCTCATGCGAAAGGTGTCACGCTCCTTCGTGGAAGGCATTTCCATCGCTACGAAACATCCCCGCCCGCGGACATTTGAAATTTCCTCGTGCTTCTCCGCAAGTTCCTGCAATCTCCGAAGGAAATACTCCCCCATCTTTCTCGCGTTTTCCAGCAGATTGTCCTCCACTATAATTTCGAGATACCTCCTGCTCCTCACCATATCCACAAGATTCCCTCCCCATGTTGAATTTATCCTGCTCGACACGTGGAAAACGTTATCCTCCACTTCGTCCACCCTTCCCGAAACCATAATCCCGCACACCTGCGACTTCTTCCCGAACGCGATTATATCGGGTTTTATCCCGAAGTGTTCAAAAGCCCACATCCTCCCCGTCGTTCCGAACCCTGTCTGAACCTCATCGAGAACGAACATGATATCTTTTTCCCTGCACACCCTTTCGAGCGACTGGAGGAATTCCTTTCGAAAATGATTATCCCCGCCTTCCCCCTGAATCGGCTCGATTATCAGGCACGCAATATCGTTCCCGTGTTTTCTGAACGCTTCATCTATCTGTTCGAGAGCGATTCTTTCCTTCTCTTCCACTTCTTTCAGGACATCCTCGGTTACGGGGAAACGAAGTTTGGGGTTCAGAATTCTCGGCCATTTGAACTTCGGGAAATATTTGATCTTCGTGTCCGCTGTGTTCGTCAGCGAGAGCGTATATCCGCTCCTCCCGTGAAATGCCTCCCTGAAGTGGATGACTTTCGTTCCCCTCTCCTTGCGTTCACCCGCAGCGAAATTTTTCCTGACCTTCCAGTCCATCGCTGTCTTCAGGGCGTTTTCCACCGCGAGCGCCCCGCCCGCTATGAAAAAGAAATGGCGCATGAATCTCGGTTTCGCGAGTCTGGCAAAGACCTTCACGAAACTCGCGTATTCTTCCGTATAAACATCCGAATTCGCGGGGTTCTCGAGCGCGGCCGCTTTCAGTTCGCGGAGGAAATCCCTGTCCATCATCTTCGGGTGATTGTGCCCGATGGGGAGAGTCGAAAAATACGTATACATGTCCAGATATTTCTTTCCCGTTCTCGCGTCCACCATGTACGTTCCTTTCGACCTTTCGAGGTCAACAACTATGTGAAAGCCGTCAACCAGAATATATCTCGAAAGCGTATCTATGACCTTCCCGGGGCGAACATCCTCAGCGAGAAACCTGCTCTTTATTCGGGGCATGTTTAATA
>CAZTCK010000072.1:0-3701 GCA_964612625.1 uncultured archaeon
TGACGTGGGCTTCGCCCACGTCGCAGGAAGTCATATTCACATATGTCATGAGGTCGATACTATGGGAGATGTTATCGTGGTTTTTCGAATAATTCCCGAAAGCATGGATTTTTTCGAGGAGGTTAAAAAATCCCTTGAGGAGTTCAAGCCTCAAAGGCTCGAGGAAGAACCGATTGCCTTCGGTCTGAAGGCATGGAAGTTCACGAAGATAATTCCGGATGAAGAGGGGAAGCTCCCGGAACTCGAAGAAAAGCTCTCGAAAATAAAGGGCGTGCAGACCGTTGACACGGTTGAAATTTCAAGAAGTCTGTAGTCAGATTTCCTGAAACCGGAATTTTTAAATAAGAATGTACAATTTCTTTTCCTATGGAAATTGTGGATTACAGGGAATGCCGCAAGGACATCAGCCCGGAACTCGTGGATATATTCAGGGAGTGTATGGAATACATAGCCCAAAAAATCCGGAAAAACCCATCTCTGGGAATCTGTAAAACACCGGAAGGGAGGGAAATAAGAACAACCCCTGATATGTTCCTGAGAGTGGCCTGCACAGCGGGGAGCAGGGGGAGGAGTTATGCATCGAATTTCACGAAAATCCCCGGGAAGGGAAAAGTATTCGTAGCGCTGAACAGGGAGGGGAAAGTTTCGGGTTTCGGAAAAGTCATTCTGAACGGAGAAGAAGCGTTGTTTTCGGACTTCTACGTAAGGCCGGAATATCACGGAAGGGGGGTGGCCAGGCGTATATACGAAGAGATGAAGGAATACGCCATGCAAAACAACTGCTCCGTCATAGTCGGTGATGCGCTCGCGTTCCGTAGAACGCTGGAACTCTATGAGATAAAGGGATTTGAAATCACCTCCAGGGTTACCGAGCACAAAGTTGGTTTCAAATCATATTTTCCAACCATCCGGATAGAGAAATCCCTGCGGTAGCGTTTCATCAATTGCTTTTAAAACTTCCGGGGTCAAATAATTCTTATGAACCCCGCCAGAATCTCTGGAATGATACTGTTTCTTATAGCTTTTAATTGTTTCTTTTCGCCTGTTCACGCTCTAAATCTGGATTACTATGGTATAGAGAGCAGAATTCGTAATGATATGAGTGTTTTGAACGTTATAACGCTTACACTCAATTCTAGCGTGAAAAATCTGGATTACAGGATAAAATACAGGGTTTATGATGTCGAAGTGGAATCAGAACACGCACCCGCAGAGTGCGAAACCCGTGTAACGGACACCAGCCTGATTTCCTGCAGGTTCAGGGATTACGAGCGCTACGGCAGAACAAAGATAATCATAAGGTTCTATACAAACGAACTTGTGAGGAAGGTGGATGAAAATTACGAGTTCTCGCATTTTGTCCCAATCGAAGGGGAAACCGGCAGATTTTTCAATATCGTATATCTTCCCGAAACAGCAACGCTTGTAACAGACACACCCAACGAATCATTTTCTCCTAAGAACGGGATGACCCTGAGTGACGGGAGGCACATAATGGTGTACTGGGAGAAGGACAATCTCGGAAAGGGGGATGACTTTTACTTTTTCGTGACATACAGAATGCCGGCCGGCGGGGGGGCGTACAGCACGGGTATGATGATCGCTGTAGCGGCTGTCATAATAGTTCTGCTCGCCGCAATTTACCTGAAGACGACCCGGAGACACGACTCCGTAAAGGTGGTGATGCCCCTTCTCAAGGGGGACGAAAAGGTTGTGGTGGAGATTCTGAACAGACACGGAGGTTCTGTGAACCAGAGGGTCATCGTGAGGGAAAGCGATTTCTCGAAAGCGAAGGTTTCCAGGCTGGTTGCCGGGCTGAAGGAGAGGGGAATAGTTGACGTGGAGGTCATGGGCAGGACGAACAAGGTCACGCTGAAGCTCAAGAGGTAACTACTGCAAAACCCTTTTCAGGGATTCCTCAAGTTTCGGAACTGTGAAGTACTTCGGCAGGTCCTCCGGCCTTATCCATTTGAATTCGAAATGTTCCCTGTCAATTTTTATCCTTTTCGTCTTCGCCCTGAAGAGAAAGGGGTGAACTATCCATTTCGTATCCACTTCCTCGTCCTCGAAGGAAAACGACCTACCCTCTTTCAGAAGTTCGAATTCGTACTCCTTCAGTCCGGTCTCCTCCTTTATCTCCTTGACCGCCCTTTCGAGCGGATTCTCGCCCTCTTCTATGAAACCCGATACCCCTCCCCAGAGACCCCTGTATGTTGAAACCTTCCCGCTTCTTCTGAGTATGAGTATTTTATCCCCAAACTTCAAGAAAGAGGTGACTATCTCGTTTGTGTGCATATTGTGCTATTCCTTCTTTTCTTTCATGCTTTTAACCAGTTCGGACAAGGACCTCATGGATTCGAGCATGGGCGAGAGCGAATCTTTCAGGGCCTTCTCCAGGGATTCTATCCTCCCGTTCATCTCCTCCATGCTCTTTGAATAGCTGTCTATCTTCTCCTCTATTCCCTTAACCTCGCTTCCCTTCTCTGACCTTAATTTGTTTATTTCATCAAAAAGCGAGTCTATCCTCTTGTTCACCTGCTGAAACTGGGTGTCTATTGCCTTGAACCTTTCCCTCATTCCCCGGAGTTTTTCCTCCACAATCACCTCGGCAAGCTCCTCTACTTCTTTTCTGTCTATACCCCTGGAAGGTTTTCTCGGCTGGCGTATGGCAGGTCTGGTGGGGGGTGGTTTGAGAAAATCTTCACCTGTCGGAATGTCCGGAAATTCGGGCTCTTTGGGCGCCTCAATTGGAGGTGGCGGTATTTCAGGCCCCTGTGTCATGTCAGAACCGGGGTAGGCCAAGTCTCTGGGAATTTCTTCCCTTGGGGGGATTTCAGAGGGCGGACCGCCGGCAGGCGGCGCAGAAGAGAATTCTCCGGAAACCCTGCTCCTCAGGGCTTCCTTCATGGCCTGGTCTATCTCGTTTGTGGAATATCCCTCCCTCCTGAGGGTTCGTATGATATCGGGTTCGGGAACTCCCCTCGAGGAAAGCGCCCTGACCTCGTCTGTTGGTATTATCCTCCTCTGGGGAGGGGCCGGTGACGGTTCAGGAGCCGGGGGGCCCTCCATGGGAGGAATTTCCTCTTTTTTCTTTTTCCTGAAAATATTGAACATAGACACCCCGTATTGTATATATTATATTTGTTCCTGTCTCTTAAATATTATGTTTTTGACATTTTCTCTTCCACGTACCTCTCCATTTCCTCCTTTGTCACAAAACTTGATTTCAGAGGGTCGTATATGGAAATAAGCTGCTTGAGTTCCTCCACACTTGATTTGGTCGCAACAAGCTTCAGTTGTTTCAGTATTTCCTTCATCGTGGTCTCGATTTTGGACATCCTCTCCTCAAGGTTCGAAATCCTCGCATCCCTGTCGGAAAATGACTTCTGGATGTTTTTGTTGTAGGAAACGGTGTTCTGCTCTATGGAATTTATCCTCGTGTCTATTGCCTGTATTCTCTGCTCGACAACCCTCAACCTCCGGACGTTCTCATTCACCCTGTTTATCAGGTCTGCTATAATTTTTTGCTGCTCCTCGCCGGGTGACTTCCCGAAAACCGCCATATTTAGAATTTGTGAGTGGGGGTTAATAAATCTGAAATAACCCTTTACAGACGCAGGTCTGCATGTCGCAAAGGGTTAATCGAAACGGGAGAAGGGAACACCGCATCAAATAAAATGTTTAATGCGGGGGCAGGGATA
>CAZTCK010000073.1:0-3594 GCA_964612625.1 uncultured archaeon
CGAAACTCATGGATATAGAAAAGTTCAAACCAAAGAGACTGGTTATAGATTCCATAACCTCTGGCTTGCGGGGTCATGAAGAAGCCAGGGAGATTATACATCAGGTTGCCAGAAAACTGAAAAATATGGGACTCACATGTGTAATAACATCAGAACTTGTTCACGGTCAGGAGGGATTTTCAAGGGATGGTGTGAGCGAGTTCATAGCGGATGGTCTCGTGATTCTTGAGGCGGAATGTGTGGGCGAGGATTTGCAGAGGGTCGTCCGCGTTGTGAAAATGAGGGAAACGAAAATAGACGGCGGGAGACACGAAATGGAAATAACGGAAAAAGGCATAGTGGTGAAGTGATCACTCAAGGACGAGGGAGAAACCATCAAGTGTTAACTTTTTTCTCGCATTTTTCAATTCAATTTTTTTGCCTGTCAGGCCGGAAATGATTCCGGAGAGCATTCCCCTGAACATGGCGAAATCTATTTCGTCAGCCCACTTCGTCCAGGGAAAGTAGTTTATCAGAACTTTCCATGGGTCTTTTTTAACCAGAATGTCCCCGAAGCCGAGGGCTGGGAAGAAATCTGAAATGAATTTTGAAGGATCCTGTTTCTTGATATTTTTGGAGAAATTTTCCCCCCATCTAAAACTCACATTCCAGAGGATATCGAGTCCATCTTCGAGTTTCTTCAATTCTCTTTCCAAAAGGTACATGACAGAGGATTCTATTAACAGAAAACGCTCATCCTCCATTTTTATGGTTCCTTCCCGATACTTCAAAAACCCGCCGTCTATGAGGCTCTTGAAAGAGTTTGAGGTATATCTCGCCTTCCTTATGCTGTTTATTCCGTTGTATTTGAGAATGTCTATCCCCAGGTTTTCCAGATCTTCTTCGCTCTCAAATTCAATCTTTCTGCCTCTAAAGTAGTCCTTCGGGGCGCATATCAATTCGCAGTGATCATCTCCCCTGCCTTCACATTTGACCTGAACTCCCTCAATTCCAACATCGCTAAAAGCGTACGACAACATTCCTGCGCCTGTCCAGACAAAGAGAAGATGAACCAGGCAGTTTTTATTGCAAACTATCCAGTTTTTTGCCCTGAAAACAAACATATTCTTTCGAAAATCTATGGAGTGTTCAACCCTGCGGGCGTATATGGATTCGAGATAACGCACGAGAAAATAAGAGAACTTCAGAAAATCCTTTTCTTTGTCTGCCCTCGGGTATTGGGATATCAGGGCGAATCTGTATCCAAACTTCTTACCTGCAGAGTAAAGGATATGCTTTCCTTTTTTTCCGTATTTATTGATTATTTGTTTTTCAAGCTCTGAGAATAGATTTTCCGGGAGGAGTACTTCCCTCAGGTTCACAACACCTCTCTTTTCACTTATTCTGAGAACGATGAAGCCAGGTTTGTCTATCACCTCATTCCTCGGCATGATTATGTTTTTCACAAGCCACCAAAGCATTCTGTCCTTTATCCCCATTCTATCACAGCAACTCCCATAAAATTTTTGGCAGTTCCTTGAAAACCCTTTTGTTGAATGTGGGATAATCCTGATCGCTATTAATCAGTTCGTAGAGAATTCTCCCGAACGTTTTGCTTTTCGAGGCGAATTTTATGGAAATTTCAAGGGCCAGATCGTTGAAAAAAATTCTCCTCATTTCGCTGCCTTCCCCGAGGTTGTGCCCGTATTCCGTCCTCCACATGTTATCAAAACTTTCAGGGTTTCCGTGAAGTAACGCCTTCGAGGCGAGTTCAGCCGACCACATTGCATAGGTTATCCCTTCTCCGGTTATCGGATCAACATGCCCTGCCGCGTCACCTATCATAATCCAATCCTTCCCGGAGGCCGGGATGCTGAAGAAATTTGGATCTTTGACCAGCGGTATAATGGCACCCCATATGGTGAATGGTTTTACGTGGCTTGCATAATCTCTCATGAACTTCCTGAACTCCCTCTTAACGAACTTCCCGTTTTTGATTTCCACCCCAACTCCTATACTAAGGTGATCCTCCCTTGGAAACACCCACGCGTACCCCTCCATCCCCTTGAGGAATTTTATCACGGTCATTTCTTTGAGCGGACTCTTCGCAAAACACCCGTAACATATACCCAAATTTTCTTTCGGTATGGGGCCCAATATCTTTTTCCTGACAATACTGTTAACTCCATCCGCACCGACGATAATATCTGCCTTTTCCACCCTTTTTTTCGTCTTGACCTTCCATCCACCATCTTTACATTTCTCCACCTTCGTGACCCTTTCCTTTCTCACCCTGCATCCCTCTTGTTTCGCCCCTTTGAGAAGAAAATAATCAAGATGTTTCCTGGAAATTGCCCAGCTCTCTGCTTCGCCTTCCACTATCGCTTCCCTTCCACCAGGGGAGATGAGGCGTATTTTCGTGTCCTCTGATTTACCCACGGGGACTTCGTGGAGTATGGGGAATTTTCTTATGGCAAAGCTTGAAATCCCGCCGCCGCAGGGTTTCTCCCTGGGATGAGAATCATCGAAAATTGTTGCTTTCACGCCCTCCTTCGCTAAACAATAACCAAGATACGCTCCGGCCGGTCCCCCGCCAATTATAGTGATTTTCATACCCATATTATATTTAGCAACAGCAGTATAAAATACAGAAAAACGAACTCTCCGTCAACGAAGATCCCGTAAAAAAAACCATCCTTGAGTTCTGCTCTATTTATGTAAAGGTATATATACGCGAGGAAAAGGAGGAGAACGAGCGAACGAACTGGAAGTATGCCCATGATGTTTGAGATGAGCAAGAGGAAAAGGGCAAGTGTGTTCGAAATGTAACATATGGTTTTTGTTTTCTTGATTCCAAGTTTTATGGGTATCGTCTCTATTTTCATTCCACTATCGCCTACAATATCCTTTACGTCGAAAATCACGGTATTTACGAAAAATGTGATGGCGAAAAAGACAAAAAGCACCAAAAACTCCACGCCGAATACCTGATTATAAAAACCCACAAGTAGCGGAGTTACCCCCCAGGATATGCCGACAACGGCATTCTTGAAGAAGAAGTATTTTTTCAACCTTTTGATTGAGTAGAACGACGCTATTATCCCAGGAAGCAGGGCCATGAAAAGCGTGAGAAAACCTTTCAGCAGCGCGAAATAAAGCGCGACCATGTACATGATGAATCCCATACCCAAGAAATACCTCCCATATTCATCGACGAAGTTCCTCCTTTCCGGGACGTTTATGGTATCCTCCCTCACATCGGTATGCCTGTTGAGGTTGTATATGAACATCCCGCCTGCAAATGGTATGAACAGGAGGGGCAAATCGAAGGGGAGGTTCAGAATGAAAAGCGTGGCCCATGCAACAACCGAAGCCCCGAAAGATAGGTAAATATTACTGTACACCAGAAAGTTGAGGAGAGTCTTTACCACGTTTTTCATATTTTAATAAATTTATCTGGTTCGCTTAAATAGATATTTTCAGATATATCCGAAAATTCACTCTGTTAAAGTGTCTTGTTTTCCATCCAAATTTTTCGTTTCCTTCACAGCCTGCCCGAGCATCTCCTTTATTCGCTGCCTTTCCTCACCGAAGTACCTTTCGAATTCCTTCGTG
>CAZTCK010000074.1:0-3588 GCA_964612625.1 uncultured archaeon
AGCGGGAAGGGTTCGACCTGCGTTATGCTTTCCTCCATTCTTTCAGAAGCAGGTTACAAAGTAGGGCTTTTCGTGAAACCGCACCTTTTCGATTTCAGGGAGAGGATTTCGGTTAACGGTCAGATGATTTCGGAAAGGGATTTCGCGAGACTGGCCGAAAAGATAAAACCGCTCGCGGAAAGGGTTGGGGATTCCAAGAAACCCACATTTTTCGAATTTTTGACCGCCCTCGCCTTCGAATATTTCAAGGAGAAACGTGTGGATATCGCGGTTCTCGAGGTAGGGTTGGGCGGGCGTCTCGACGCGACGAACGTTGTGGATTCTGAAGTCTCGATAATCACGAACGTCTCCCTCGAACACACGGACATCCTCGGGGGGACGGTCGAAAAAATCACGAAAGAGAAGGCGGGGATAATAAAGGAGAATGGGATTCTCGTCACGGGTGCGGAAAACCCGAAAGTCCTCAAAATTCTGAAAGAAATCTGCATGAAAAGGAAGGCGAAATTCGTCCGGGGTTTAAAGCTTGAGAATGCACTTTCTTCCCCAGAGGGGAATACGTTCGAACTGGAGGGCGAAAAGATATTCGTCCCGTTAGGCGGGCGGTACCAGCTCAAAAATATCGGCTGTGTTCTGGCGGCGATTCGCTCGCTAAAGGACGAAATTCCTCTCCGTGCGATAAAGGAGGGATTGAGGAAGGTGAAATGGCCGGGAAGGTTTGAAATAGTTGACCGGAATCCGGTAGTCCTCCTTGACGGGGCGAAAGACCCGAATTCCATACAAAACCTTCTCGATTCCCTCGGACTTCTCGAATATGAAAAGCTCTACACCGTCCTCGGGATTTCAAAGGACAAACAAATCCCGGAGATGATAGACGAACTTGCGAAAAAAACAGATTTCTTCATCCTCACGAAACACGGGGTTGTGGGAAGGGGAGCGAATCCCGAAGTCCTCGCGAAATACGCCAGCAAACACGGGAAGCCGTTTGTGATAGTGAAAGATGTGAAAAATGCGGTAAAAAAAGCGAAAGACATCGCGAAAGAAAACGACCTCATCCTCGTCACCGGTTCGCTCTTCACGGTCGCGGAGGCGAGGGAGCTGTGGTTCCCGAAGAAGGTGAAGATGGGGAGGGAGATGGAGGAGAACCCAGGTTTTGACCGAAACAAATAGGAAGTAATAAAAACAGCAGGGAAATTGAATCACATGAACAGGTCTTTTATTGTCATGATAATCGTTCTCGCGGGTCTTCTTCTAACTATGTTCACGCCGAGTTTGAATGTATCACATGGAAAAGGGGGAATGGGAGAAGGTTATTTTCAGCGAACCATACGGCTACGAATGTGTCAACGGGACATTAAGAAGGAAATTTGTGGGATGGTGTGATGTTGTCATGTGCGGGACGCAGGTTGTTAACAAACAGATGGGGTATAAATGGGATATGAAGGTTTTCAGGGAAGGCGAGAAGAAAGTCTGCGAAATCAAACGTATTTCTCCTATGAGAAGACTGATGCACCAAAAGGCATGTACAAGGTAAGGTACGGAATGGCAGAAACAATGGTCAGCATTCAATAACCTCTTTCTCCGTTACGATTTTGTGCACACGGATGTCATGGTCATCTGCAGGTATTTTGCTCACGATCTGGAAATCGTAGGCTAACGCGATCAGAGGCGTACGCTTTCGCAATTTCTTCAAAAACCTGTCATAAAATCCCATCCCATAGCCCACACGATTCCCCTTTCTGTCGAATGCTATTCCCGGTATCACGACCAGGTCGATTTTTTCCAGCGGGAACTCCCTCGGGTCCTTGGGTTCTGGTATGCCGAACGCGCCCGGCGAGAGTTCGTCAAGGTCGTTTATTTCGGATATGAGGAGGTCTTTCTTTTTCAGATCTGCGAGCGGGACGAGAACCCTCTTCCCCTTTTCGAGCGTATCGGAAATCATGTCGTACGTTCTGACCTCACCCTTTATGGAAACGTAGAAGAGGACGCACTTCGCTTCTTCGAATTCCGGGAGCGAAAAGAGCTTTTCCTTTATCCTCCGGTCCTTTTCCGCCCTCTCCTCCTCTTTGTGGTTTTCTCTTACGGAGAGGATTTTCCTGCGGATAAAATTCTTCATGTTAAGAAATGCGTCTGAGAATTAAAAACTATTCGGAAAGAACCCGGTTTTACGCGGGTTTAACATTTAAATATTCTTATATATAATTGTCTTTACATAACAGGTGCGATCATGGAAAAGGGAGAAAGGAAGGTCCAGAATGTTATAAGGCTGGGAGAGACCAATCTGGACGGAACCAAGAATGTTACAACCGCCATACTCGGAATCAAGGGTGTCTCTTTCAGCTTTGCCCACGCAATAGCCCACGTATCAGGTCTTGGTGAGAGGAAAGTCGGTGACCTGTCAGAGGACGAACTCAAGAAGCTCGAGGATGTTATAAATAACCCGGGAAAGTACGGCATACCCTCTTGGCTTTACAACAGAAATAAAGACCCTGAAACAGGGGAAAATAAGCACCTGACCGTCTCACAACTCGAACTAGCAGAGAAAATGGACATCGGAAGGGAGAAAAAGATAAAATCGTACAGGGGTATGCGGCATATCATGGGCCTTCCCGTGCGCGGCCAGAGAACCAGAAGTTCCTTCAGGAAAGGCAAGACCATGGGTGTTTCCAGAAAGAGCAAGGGACAGCAGACCGGAAAGAAGTGATGATTATGAGGAGGATAAGAAGGAAATACAAGAGGCCGAAAAGACCCTGGGATTCGAGCAGAATAGAGGAAGAGGCAAGGCTCATCCGGGAATTCGGTCTCAAGAGGAAGAGGGAAATATGGAGAGCAGAGTCAATAGTGAGGGAGTTCAGAAGGAGGGCAAGAGAGCTTATAGCCGTAAAGGATGAGGAGAAAACAAAGGTTCTGCTTGATAAACTGGTCGAACTCGGTCTTCTCAAGAAGGGAGAGGGGCTCGAACAGGTTCTTGCGCTTACCACGAATGATATCCTCAACAGGCGCCTTCAGACTATAGTTTTCAGGAAAGGATATGCCTCCAGCATAAAGGAGGCGAGACAGAAGATAGCACATGGCCATATTTATGTCGAAGGAAGGGCCGTGAAATTTCCCTCCTATCTTGTACCGGTTAAAAGGGAAGGTCTGATACAGGTAAAGGGTGGTAAAAAATGAAGGATGAAAAATGGGGAATAGCGCATATATATTCATCTGTTAACAATACGATCATTCACATCACAGACATCACCGGGGCGGAAACAATAGCGAGGTGTTCAGGTGGCATGATAACAAGCAGGGACAAGGACAAGGGCTCTCCCTTTCCTGCCATGAAGGCAGCGAAAAAAGTTGCGGAGGAGGCGCTGAGCAAAGGAATTGTTGGCGTCCACCTGAAGGTTCGTGCACAGGGGGGACACAAGAAGAAAATCCCGGGTCCCGGAGCGCAGCCTGCAATTCGCGCACTCGTCAGGGCAGGGTTAAAAATCGGGAGAATAGAGGACTCCACACCCATACCTCATGATACCACAAGGAAACCTGGCGGAAGGGGAGGAAGAAGAGTATAGTCTTGAAGGGATATTATGGCTAAAGGACACAAAC
>CAZTCK010000075.1:0-3550 GCA_964612625.1 uncultured archaeon
TATATACATTTGTATATAGAATGACTAAAAATTATGTAATGTTTTATATGAAATGTCCGTGAATGTTTTTTAGCATTCCTGTCAAAGAATTCGTATGAATCTGCTCATCCCGAGAATTCGCGAAATAGCGAAGAGGATATCGGACATCGAAAGCAAAAGGAAGAAGCTCGCGGATTTTCTGAAGAGCGTGAAGAGCGACGTGAAGCTTTCTGGGGTAGTCAAGAAATTTGAACCGGATGACATTCGAATCGCAGCAGTAGACGGGGGAATTGTTAAGCGTTCGCTTCACGGTTTCGATTTCGTCCTCGCGCGCGGCGTGGGGGTGTGTTTCTCTTACAAGAACGGGAGGGTTTATAAGGTCGATTACTATCCGGAGAAAATGCCCACGCCCGAGTTTTTTGTTCTTGAAGCGCTGTCGGACCTTGACTGGGCGCACACCACATCGATAGTGAGGCAGAAAATCGAAATCAAAACAGCGAAAGAGGTCGCGGAAAAACTCAAACCGGACGTTCTCCTCCTTGACGGTTCTATAATCCCTCATTACCAGGACAGGCCGGCAAAATCCTCAAAGGTGTACGAAGGCTATCAGGAGATGGTTTCCCTCTACAAACACCTGTTCAAAACGTGCCTGGCGAAAGGGATTATGCTTGCGGGGGTTGTGGAGGATTCGAGGGGAACGAGATTCTGCGAGATGGTGAACGAAAAGATACTTTCGAAGGTTTCGCATCCCAGCGTTCCGGAACTGAAGAAAATCCTTGCGAAAACCAGGGACACGAACCTCCTGTACTGGATTCTGAACGAGGGGGAGAGGACAGGGGTCTTTCCTTACTCCGAAAGAGCGAAGGAACACCCCGTCATGAAGGACTTCACGGATTTTGCTGAGAGGATATTCTCCTTCTACCTGAAAACCGCGAGGTTCGACAGGCCGATAAGGATTGATTATCTGGGGGACGAAAACCAGGCGGACAGGTTCGCCTCGATTGTTTATTCGATTTCTTCGCACCATTCAGGATACGGAATTCCGAGTGTTCTGATAGAAGCGGACCAGGTCGCGAAGCTTGCAGAGGATGATATGGAGAACATTTACGAACAGATCCTCACACAGACAGGTTCGCTCCCGAGCATATTCAAACTCCGGAGAGATATGAGACCGTTTTAAGTTTTAACTGCCTATAATATTCGGTAACATGGGAAAGGCGTATTTCTGGAAAACACGGTTTTTGCTTCTGGAGAGCGAAATACACGTAAGGTATAATTTCAGAATTTACAAAGAGGGAGGTGAATATATCGAGAGGCTTCACATCGGGGCTGAATCATTTCTGAAAGAAATACTGGACACGGTTGACAGGGAAGAGGTATACCTCAGACCAGAAGATGTAAACTTCGGGCCGCCTCCGTGTCTCAGGTCTGCAAAAGAGGTCAGGGAAGAATCATCCATCACCCCGGAAGACCTTGAAAAAATATTTAATGCAGAAGTTCAATTCTGAATCATGATAGAGGCTGTGCTCTTCGACCTCGACAACACCCTGATAGATTTCATGCTCATGAAGAGGAAATCGTGCGAGGCAGCGATAGAGGAGATGGTGAATGCCGGCCTGAAAATGAGCAAGAAAAAAGCGATGAAGATACTTTTTGATCTCTACGGGGAGAAAGGAATCGAATACAACAGGATTTTTCAGGAATTCCTCAAGAAAACGATGGGGGAGGTTGATTACAGAATTCTTGCTAAGGGTGTGGTTGCATACAGAAGGGCGCAGATAGCGTACGTGAAGCCGTATCCCGGCACGGTCAAAACGCTCATAGGTCTGAAGGCGAAGGGGATGAAACTCGGGATAGTTTCCGATGCGCCGTCCGTGAATGCGTGGATACGTCTGGTCGAAATGGGGATAGCGGATTTCTTTGATGTGGTTATAACATTTCACGACACAGGGGAAAAGAAACCGTCAAAAACTCCGTTTCTGAAAGCCCTTGAACACCTCGGGGTTTCGCCTTCCAAAGTCCTTTTCGTCGGTGACTGGCCCGAGCGCGATATAGCAGGGGCGAAATCCCTCGGGATGAAAACGGCGTTCGCGAAATACGGAAGCCAGAAATCCGTCAGAAAACACGGGGCGGATTACGAGCTTAATAAGATAGAGGACCTGCTGAAAATAGTGTGAAACCATGGAAGTGGGTGAAGCGATAAGAAACCGGAGAAGCGTACGGGCGTATCTGGATAAGCCCGTGGAGGAAGAAAAGATAGTGAAAATCCTGGACGCGGCGCGGTGGGCGCCGTCCGCGGGCAACCTGCAATCGGTTGAATACGTGGTGGTGAAGGACAGCGAAAGGAAGGAGAAGCTCGCTTCCGCTGCGTGGGGCCAGGGTTTCGTTCGCGAAGCCCCTGTTGATATCGTGGTTTGCTGCAACTTCCGGAAGATATCGCATTATGGCGAAAGAGGAAAAGAATTGTACGCTGTTCAGGAGAGCGGGGCGTGCATACAAAACCTTATGCTGACCGCGTATTCTCTCGGGCTCGGCACATGCTGGGTAGGGGCGTTCGATGAGGAGGAAGTGCGGAGGGTTCTCCGCATCCCTGACCACGTGAGACCCGTCGCCATCATAACGGTCGGTTATCCGAGCGAAACCCCGAAGTCCGGCAGAAGGGAACTGAAGGATATCGTTTTCGGGGAGGAATACGGAAAGAAACAGGGACGTTTTTAGTCTATGAATTCCTTTTTCACACTCTTCACACCCGGGATATACGCTATTCTCTCGTCTATCTCGCGGAGTATGTGGTCGCGGAACTCGTGGTCTCTCGGGAGTTTCAGGAGAAGTTTGACAACCATTGATTTTTTGTCGAACTTCACATCCTGGACTATCCCCAACGTAACTATGTCTTTCCCTACCTTCGGGTCCATGACCTTGCGAAGGCGGGAACGGAGAATGCTCTCGTTCAAATCCTCGGGTTTCGCGAGACCGTGTTTTTCCTCGTAGTTCCTTATAGCGGATTTGAGGGCGTCTATCGCAAGGACAGAGCAGTGTATTTTCATAGGCGGAAGCCCTCCTAACGCCTTGGTTATGTCCTTGAACTCGAGTTTCTTTGCCTCTTCTATAGTCTTCCCCTTAACGAGTTCTGTCATTATGCTGGTAGTCGCGATGTTCGCGGCGCAGCCGTATGACTTGAATTTTATGTCCGTGATGACATGGGTTTTCGGGTCGATCTTCAGGTAGAGATTCACCATATCCCCGCAGGCGAGAGAACCCTCAGTTATCGAGACGTCCGCGTCTTTTATCTCACCCACATTCTTCGGGTGGGTGAAGTATTGGATGACCTTTTTCGTATACATGGCAAACACCCGGAGATAAACTTTATATAACAACGTTATATATAAGTATTGGTCCGGGGGAAGGGGACTGCATGAAGGTGATACCATGTTCAATCGCGTTTACGGATTTGGCGGAAAGCGCAGGACCTGTATCAGTCTGGATTATCTGAGAGGGGAGGAGGGATTTTACGAAAACTTCCTGAACGATATCTTTCACAGCAAGACACCGGATGATTTCTGCCAAGGGA
>CAZTCK010000076.1:0-3517 GCA_964612625.1 uncultured archaeon
CACCAAAACAGGAGCCGACTGCGCAATGCTCGTCTGGCTTCCAACGGGAGTTTCCATCGACCTTCTTTCAAGAAGAAGGTTTACCAAGAAGGAGCTTCATTCTGTTCGCCTTCCCCAAACCTTCTGTTCCGCGAAGAACAGAAGGCACCAAAACAGGAATCAGTTCGCAAACCCGCTTCCACAGACGTTCAGGAAGGGGACGTCCCCCCCGAAATTTCGTCCATAATTCTGTTGTAGAGCTTTATTATCCGTATAGTTTCATTGTACAGCCCTCTCTTGACTTCGGGATGGATGTCGTCATAAATCTCCCTTATCTTAGTGTATATATTTTCTGCCTCCTCGACTCTGTGCTCCGCTATTGCCCTCTCCCCTTCCGCTATCAGCCTCTCAAGCGTTTTCACCATCTTTATGTCCTTCTCAGTCGGTTCGTATTTAGGCATTTCCTTTCTCGGGACCGGTTTGGGAAGTTCCACTTTTTCCTTCCTCTCGGCCCTTTTCATTTCCTCTTCTGCCCTTCTTTCGAATATATCCTTCATCCTCACGCCCGTTAACCTCTCCACTATCGCTATCGCGTTCTTAACCGCAAGGGCAAGTTCTGATACTGAAGGCTCTGCATGCCTGTACTCCATTTCCGTCATCTTCATGGAGAAGTCCTCTATCCTGCTGACAAGCCTCCTGTCCATCTTCTTCCTTCTCACAGCCTCGCTCAGTTCTATGTACGTGAACTTCCTGCGCATGTTGAACCTCTTTGTGAAAAACTCCCTCATTACGCCCGAAAACTCCGAAACCACCCTTCGCGTTCTCTTCTTCCCTATTTCGAGCTGTATGAGATGGAGTTTTCTGAGCGTTACGATTCCGAGAAGCTCCAGCGGTGCATAAGGCGGCGGTCGTATCCTGCTCCTGTAAATGGTCAGCAGAAGGTACGAAATCCTGTACGTAAGTATGGAGGCGCCTCCTAGCACGACAACTATGAGCAGGAACTGCACGAAGAACAGACCGCAGTCCTGCGGGCACGAAGAAAGTTCGCCCTCCTCGCATATCCCGTTACCGCATACAGGAGGCTGGTAGGACGGGCACGGCGGACACGGACCCCCGCAGTCCATCCCTTCCTCGCAAATCTTCTCCCCGTTTTCGAGCGTGTGGCAGTTCCGCACCCCATCACTGCAGGTGGGGCACGGCGGACACGGACCCCCGCAGTCTATCCATATTTCACATCCTCCGTGATGGCAGTTTACCACGCCGTCCTCACAGCTCGGCTCTGGAACATAAACACACGGCCTTGTCACTTCCGGCTTATTGAACGTGGTTCCGCATTCGTTGAGATCCCAGCATTCCCTTGTCTGTATCCCGTAAACAGGACACACCGACCATTCCGAGCACCTCCAGTTTTCCACGCAGGGAGGAGGGACCTCCCCTGCGGAAGGAGGGGCGGCTGCGCCGGACGGCTGGGGAACGTCCCTCACTATAAGAGTCCACTCATGCGAATCCGTGAACTCCCCGTCGGAAATCACAACCGTTATGTTATGCGTTCCGGAAGAGCTGTAGCTCGCGTAGTACACGTATTCATCCGCTGTCTCCCCTTTCAGCTCGTTTCCGTTCAGATACCACTGCGTTGAAGGGATCGTTCCGTCCAGGTCAAACTTGGTTATGTTAAAGTACTGCGATTCTCCCTCGTTAATCTCGATAGTGTCATTTTCAGGGTACCATGATGTTATGTTTGGCGGGTGGTTCACAAAAACAACAGAAAAGCTTATCACCTCGTAATCCCAGAATTCCCCGTCCGTTACGGAGATGTTTATCCAGTACGTCCCGTTGTACGTTTCATTCACATAAAACTCTATCATTCCGGTTTTCGGGTCTATATCAAAGAATGTGGCGTTATCATAATACGTGAGGTTTGACCATTCAGGTTTCACATCGACATCCGTCGCGTTAACATCGTACGTGTAATTTTCGTATATTATCGCTGTCTGCGCCCCTATCGTGTCAAGAACGGGCGGGTCGTTGACATCCAAAATTTCGAACATGGATATGTCCCAGTCTATCGCATTGTGCTCGTCCATCACCCATATCATGACAGAATGATTCCCGACATCTTCCTGTTCCGGAACGAAGTATATCAGACCGGTGTCAGAATTTATCTGGAACATGGTCGAGTTGTCGCCGAAGAACAGAGTATCGTTGTTCGGGTCGGTCGCATTCACATCGTAAATGAAAAGGGAACTCTGGTTTATCACGAAATCAGGGACGGGGTCGAGGACAGGCGGGTCGTTCTCCAGCTCGATAGTGAGTTTGAATACCTCCAAATCCGTCATCCTGCCGCACGCGCTCGTAACCGATATGTTTATATAATACTCTCCAATATCTTCGTCGCCCGGAGTAAACTGGATAAGGCCGGTGGAAGGGTTTATATCGAAGAGGTCCGTGTAATCGTAAAACGTTACGCTCCCGTTTCCCGCTCCTGTCACATTCACATCATACGTAAACAGCTCATCCACATAAGCGGTCATATCAGGGATTGGTTCTATGTCGGGATTGTTGTCAAGGCAGAACTTCACCATGCCCGTGTGGGCCCTGAATGTTATCTTTGCATAACTCACATAAAGTGAAGTTTCGATGAGGAAGGTCACCGTAAATATGGCTATCAGTATCGCCAGAACTCTGTTGGAGACAGCCTCGCTCATAATAACTATTTATAATTACCTCTGAAAAGGTTAAATTGTTTTGAGGGTTTTCTGGACACCCCTCTTCCTCCTCCTTCTCGCTGCAACAAACACCACTATTACCAGAACCGCGCATACAGCCGCAACCAGAAGCAGAGGCGCCTCCGTCTCTCCAAACCCGCCAATGACCTCTATTTCGAAAATCATGCTTCCGGTCTTGTTGAGGTAGTAAATGGTGGCGTTTCCCTCATAAGTTCCGGGACCCTCTGCAGCGGATGTGTCCCAGTAGACAGTCACGTCCTTCTCTTCCCATGGCCTGATTGAAAAAGTAGAACTTTTGGCGGAGCTGACACGACCAAGTCCGCCCTTCTTCCTGAAGTCTATGTTTATGTACGCCCCGTCCATGCCTTCACTCCACAGGTTCTTGACGATAACGTGTATTTTTCCCACAGTCCCGTTTTTGACCGGTTCGGCCTTGACCTCAAGAATTTTTATGGAAGGTTCGCCCACCATGAAGTTCTTTTCAATGCGCTTGAAATTCCCGTCATAGTATATTCTCACATCAGCGGAATACTCGCCCGGCAAAACGTCCACGAACCATTTTGCTGTCAGGGTGCCGGATTTTTTGGAAGCCAGCGGCTTCCTCTCCGTTGTGAGGGTCGCCACTCTCGAGCTGTTGGCCTTGTAGATGTCTATCCGCGCATACATCTCGCTTATGCTTTCGTTCCCCCTGTTCACAACATCAAGCACGAAGTTCGCGGTTTTGTTCACCTCGGCGTTCTCTATCCTCAGCGAAGCCTCCACGTACTTCCCCGGATAAGGAACGTAAACGATTACGGGCGTTCCTACCTTGA
>CAZTCK010000077.1:0-3506 GCA_964612625.1 uncultured archaeon
GGTTGGAGGAGTGCGTTCGGCTATGGGCTACTGCGGATGCAGGAATATAGAAGAATTGAAAAAAAAGGCGGAATTTGTGAGAATAAGCAAGGCTGGTCTCGCCGAATCACACCCGCATGATGTCACCATCACGGAAGAAGCCCCAAACTACTGGAGAGAGGCATATAATTTTTAGTTCTTCAATTCTTTCTCAACCATCTTTACCACTTTTCCGGCGTCTGCCCTCCCCCTGACATTCCTCATAACAAGACCGATTATGACTTTCTTCCCCCGCGGGTCTCTCAGAAGATTCTGGTTCTCGTCTATGATTTTGCGGATTATTGCCCTGAGTTCCCTGTCGTTTATGGTCTCCAGACCAAGTTTTTTCACCACATTCTCTATTCTCTCTCCCGGATGTTCAGCGAACTCCTTCAGCACGCCGGGAATTGCCTCCTTTGATATCCTTCCGCTTTTGAGAGCCCTGAAAACCTCGAAAAAGTGAGAATCTCTGATATTCGAAATGTTTACTCTTTCCCTTTTTTCGAGGTAACGGAGCGTGGAAGTCAGAACAGAAGAAACTATCTTCGGGTCAAAGCCCGCCTCTGTCAGCCTGTCAAATATCTCCTTCCTTCCCATCTTCACGAGCTGGTTTATGACCTCTTCGCTTATCTTCGCCTTCCTTTTAATCTCTTCTTTTGCCTTCCTCTCCCTCTCCTCTATCAGTTCGGGAAGATTCATTCGAATCTCTTTCAGCTTCTCCTCGGTTATCCTTATCGGAGGAATGTCAGTCTCGGGGTAGAGTCTCGCAGCCCCGGGCAACGGCCGGAGATACTCCGTATCTCCGTTCTCCTTCGCCCTCCTCACTTCCTTTGGAACCCCCTTCACCAGATAGTTTATTCTCCTGCACACCACCTCCATTGTTTTCCTCACATGCTCTCTTTCGCCCACCGCTATTATGAGCGTATCCCCCTTCTTCGCTTTTATGTGTTTCCGCAGGGCATCGAACTCTTCTGAGAGTTCGTATTTTTGGAGGTCTTCATCGCTGTGTATTATCCCTTTCAGCGGGGTTTCCGCCCGGACGTAGTTCGCTATTTCGTTTCCCAGCGTCCTCGTAGGCGTAAGTTTCCTCTTGAGAAAACCGGCAAAGTTCGGAATGAGAATCGCGTAGGTGGTCTTGCCTTTTGTCACCCTTGATTTCGATTTCCTGAAAATATCCGAAACGTGGACAACCTTCGGTCTGACCGGTTTGAAGCCCGCACGTTTGAGTTCGTCCCTTATCTTCAGCAGATTCACCTGTCTGAGGACCTCGTTCTCCACGAGTTTGGGAATCAGACGAAGTTCCTGCGCCCCCTTGATTTCGGTCCTCGCCCCGCCTGAAACCGAGACATTTATGTCCTGCCGTATCGTTCCTATCCCCCTCTTTACCCTGCCTGTCGAGCGGACAATCATCCCGAGTTTTTCGGCGACCTCCCTCGCCTGCTCAGGACTTCGTATGTCAGGTTTTGTCCCGATTTCCACCAGCGGAATCCCCAGTCTGTCAAGGCCGTAAATGACACGGTTTCCCTCCCTCCCGAGAATTTGGGCGCTTTCCTCTTCTAGGCAGACGTTTGTTATACCCACTTCCCCGAATGACGTCTTGATTTTCCCATTCAGTCCGATTATCGCAGTTCTCTGAAATCCCGAGGTGTTCGAACCGTCCAGAACAGTCTTTCGCATTACGTGTATCTCTTCCGGAATTTCGCAGTGAAGCAATTCCGCGATGGTGAGCGCTATGTCCAGGGCTTCCTCGTTTAAGGGATGGGGAGGTTCTTCATCCGTCTCCACCAAACACGTTTCTTCCGGATAAATTTTGTATACGAACTCCTTCCCTTTCAGGAATTCCGTGAGCGCGGCAATATCTATCTCCCCCAGCTCGCCCGCCACCGCCCGGAGCTTCCGGACGATTTCGCCCGAAGGTTTCGAAGGTGAAAGCCTCGCTTTGCACGAACAGAACAATTTATGCGTGGTGTCGAGCTGCTGGTGGATTTCAATCCCGCATTTCAGACCGAGTTTTGAGTAATTGATATCACTCATTCAAATCCCCAACAGAAAACGTGTTTACTTCTGTTCGCGGTGTTATCTCACCAGCGTAATTGGTGAGCATCATCTCCCTCACCTTTTCGAATTTTTTCGTGTGTCCGAGAACCCACATGAGTTTCACATAGGCCGTTTCGCTTAACATGTCCTCTCCGGGTATGGCGCGGGATTCTATAAAGAGCTTCCGGAGATTCGTGTACACGTAAGGATTGACCCTTCCGTATATTGTCTGGGATGTTATGACAAAGGGAATCCCCTCTTCCGAGTATTTTTTAATCACTCCAGTCCAGGGTTTTTTCGAAACCTCTGTCGGAACATGGCCCATGCCCGTTCCCTCTATCACGAAACCCTTAACCCCGTTTTTTACGTGGAAATCAACAACCTTTGGATTCGAACCCGGGTAAACTTTTATCAGGGCAACATTTTCGTCTATCCTGGTATCGGGCCTGACCTTCTCCCTGTCGTTCCTCTTCCTGAAATTTTTGTTCGTTATCTCAATCTTCCCGTCCGGAAAAACCTTGGCTATGGGGGGCTCGTTCACTGAACGGAACGCATCCCGCCTGGTTGTATGCATCTTCCTTGCCTTCGTCCCCCTTATGAAATAACAGAATTTATCGCTCGTGTCCCCGTGCATGCAGATTCCCACTTCCCCGATATCCGAAACCGCCACATGAGAAGCGCAAACGAGATTCATCCCCGCATCGCTCGAACCCCTGTCACTCGACCTCTGCGCCCCCACAAAAATGACCGGTTTGTGAAGGTTCCGCAGAAAGAACGAGAGCGCGGCAGAGGTGTAATGCAGTGTGTCGGTTCCGTGAGTTATTATAACCCCCCTCTTTCCCGAGTTCAGTTCCTTTGCAACATATCTGGCAAGCGAAATCCAGTCCTCCGGCCCGAAGTCCTCGCTCATCTTGTTCAGAGGGTTCATCATTTTCATGTTCACTATATCAGCGAGTTCCGGAACGTTGTGCAAAAGTTCTCCCGGATTCTCCACAGCGTAAACTCCGCCTGTCCTGTAATCCACCCGTGAGATGATGGTCCCGCCTGTGGATATGAGAGAAACCT
This sequence comes from uncultured archaeon, assembly GCA_964612625.1. Classification (GTDB taxonomy): domain Archaea; phylum Aenigmatarchaeota; class Aenigmatarchaeia; order QMZP01; family QMZT01; genus CAZTCK01. Next base: position 3,121 of record CAZTCK010000077.1, read on the forward strand.
TCGGTTTCTTCGGGCTGAACCTTGTTTCAAGCAATTCCTTCCTTGTCCTTCCGAGTTCGTATTCCGCTTCTTCCTCTACCGCTTTTAGCGCACGATTTGTCTTCGAAATTTTCAACCCCTTTAAACTGAAACCTATGTTGTATCCGTTGTCGAGCTTTATCACAATCGTTTCAGGGTCCCCAAATTCGGGCTTGGGCATGAGCAGCCCTTCGTACCTTTTTCCGGATTTTTCAACAAGAACATGGTCCCCGATTTTTATTTTCTTCTTCTGCAAAACTTTCCGGATTTCAGGAGAATACATAATTAGATATTGAAGTTCGGATATAATAATTTTAAATAAAGAATTCCACCAGTCTGCGACTGGCAGAGGACAGGAATCATATTCG
>CAZTCK010000078.1:0-3457 GCA_964612625.1 uncultured archaeon
GTCCTCAACTCTTCCAAGCGGAAAACCGACGCAGATTTCATCTGCGTCTTTCGAAACTTTCGCTTAGAAGACCCGCGCTCTATTTAGCCGAGCCTTTACCTTTTCGCTTGAGCGTTTCGAAGACGCGTGAGCTCCCGGAAAAGGCTCACCAGCTGAGCTACACGCCCGTAATAAAATAAATAGGTAAGGAATTAATATTTATTTAAGTGTTGGTATGTTCGATTTCAGACGCATCGAGGACAAGTGGCAGAAGCGGTGGAGGGAGGCAGGGGCGTTTGAACCGAAAATTGACAGGAAGAAAAAGAAGTTTTTCTTTACCACACCCTATCCCTACATCTCCGGAAGCCTCCATATCGGTCACGGAAGGGCCGTCACGGAGAGCGATATCTACGTTCGCTACATGAGGATGAAGGGATATAACGTTCTTTATCCTCTTGCCTTTCACATAACCGGAACCCCTGTGCTCGGCATATCAGCGGCAATAGAGGCAGGCGACCAGAAAAAGATAGAGCTTTACAAAGGGTATGTCAGAAATTACGTGAAAAGCGAAAAGGAAGTCGAAAAAATAGTGGAATCTTTCAGGGATCCATGGAACATAGTTAACTTCTTCATTCCGAAAATGATGGATGAATATTCCTCCCTTGGTCTCAGCATTGACTGGACAAGGAGGTTCACCACAGGAGACCCGGACTATCAGAGGTTCATAACGTGGCAGTTCATGAAATACAGGGAAAAGAAGTATCTTATAAAGGGGAACTATCCCGTTCTTTTCTGCCCGAAGTGCGATAATGCGGTGGGGGAGGACGACATACAGGATGCTGACACGAATCCCGTTTCAAAACTCGAGTTCACGCTTCTTAAATTCCGGATGGATAACGGTCTGGTCCTCGTTGCGGCAACGCTCAGACCGGAAACGGTCTTCGGGCAGACGAACCTGTGGGTGAATCCCAACACAGAGTATGTTAAAATCGAAACAGGAAACGAAACCTGGGTCATCAGCAAAGAAGGGTACGAAAAGCTCTCCTATCAGAAGAAGGGCCTGAAAACAACAGGATATGTGGATGGGAGAGAACTGATAGGCAAATACGTGAAAGCTCCGGGCATAGGCAAAAAAATCATAATTCTGCCGTCCACGTTTGTGGACCCGAATGTGGGGAGCGGGATAGTGACGAGTGTCCCTTCGGATGCCCCGTATGACTGGATGGCGCTGAAAGACCTTCAGGAAGACAGGGAGACATGCGAAAAATACGGGCTGGATTTTGAGGAGGTCCGCAGGATAAAGCCCATCCCCATAATAAATATCCCTGGCTGGGGGGACCTCGCTGCCCTGAGGATTTCGGAAAAAATGGGACTGAAAAGCCAGAACGACCCGAGACTGGAGGAGGCAACCCACATCATTTACAGGGAGGGCTTCCACACGGGTGTGATGAATGAAAACTGCGGAAAGTACAGGGGGATGAAGGTCGCGGAGGCAAAGGACAGGGTAAGGGAAGAACTCATCCGAAACAACGAAGCGGATGTGATGTACGAAACCTCAAGGGAGGCATACTGCAGAGACGGAACGAAAATCGTGGTTTCGGTTCTCGAGGACCAGTGGTTCCTTGACTTCAACGCAAAGGGCTGGAAGCCTCTCGCTTACAAGTGTTTGAAGCGCATGGAACTTCTTCCGGAAACCATGCGAAAGCTGTTCGAGGATACCTTCGAGTGGCTGGACAAAAGGCCTGCAGCGCGCAGGCGCGGGCTTGGAACACCTCTCCCTTTCGACAAAAAATGGATAATTGAAAGTCTCTCCGATTCCACGATTTACATGAGCTTTTACACCATAAAGAACCTGATAAACAGGCACAAAATCAAACCCGAACAGCTCATTCCAGAATTCTTTGACTACGTGTATCTGGGGAAGGGAGACGTCAGAAAACTGAGCAGAAAGACGAAAATCCCCGCGGGCGTCCTCAGGGAGATGAGGGAGAGTTTTGATTACTGGTATCCGAACGACCACAGGCATACATACGTCGCCCATCTTTCCAATCATCTCTCTTTTTTCATATTTGCACACGCGGGCATATTCCCCGAGAAGTACTGGCCAAGAAAAATCTCGTTTCACGGGTTTGTTCAGAGCGAGGGGCAGAAGATGTCAAAATCAAAGGGGAATGTCATAACGCTTCTGGATGTAAAGAACAGGTACGGAGCGGACACGTTCCGCGCCTACATTTCAACGGCGACCACCCTTGACGGTACGTTTGACTGGAAGAGGGAAGAAGCGGAGAGTATGCAGAGAAATCTTTCGAACCTCTACGAACTGCTCACGGAGATTATAAAGAGAAAGAAGAAGGGGGATATAGGCATGCTCGGAAGGGCGTTCATGTCGAAATTTGAGCGTTCGCTTAAGGAGGCCGGGAAAGCCCTGGACGAAATGCGCCTTCGTGATTACGGAAACATTGTGATTCACTCGATTCCCTCGTGGATAAAGAAGCTGAGAAGAAGGGCGAAAGAGGATGAGGTGAGAGCAGTGTATTATATGATAGCCGAGAAGTACGTGAAAATGCTGAATCCGGTCGTTCCCCACCTCAGCGAGGAAATGTGGGAAGCTCTGGGCAAGAACGGCTTCGTCTCCCTTTCGGAATGGCCAAAATACGACAGGGAAATGATAAACGAAAAGTACGAGGCAGGCGGGGAGCTCCTTGACAGGACTGCGGAGGATATAAGGCATGTGCTCAAACTTGTGAAATTCAGCCCGAAGAAAATCAGGATTTTTGTCTCCGCGAAATGGAAATACGCATTCTTCCGGAAACTGAAAAGGGAACTGGAGAAAACAAGAGATGTGGGCAGGATAATGAAAAGCGTCATAGACAAGGAGCACTCCTTTGAAATCTCGAAAATCGTTCCCTCTGTCGTGAAAGACCCGTCCAAGCTCCCGGTGTTTGTCACGGACCAGGACAGCGAATTTTCCTCGCTTTCGGAAGCGAAGGATTTTCTCGGCAAAGAATTCGGGTGCGAAATAGAAATCGTGAGGGCAGAGGATTCAGAAAGCGAGCGCGCCTCAAAGGCCCTGCCAGGGAAGCCGGGGATTGAGGTTGAATGATTGTGCGTATTTGCTGTTTCCCTTACCTTCAGAACGTTTACTCCACTATCTTCCCCACAGCGCAGTTCTTCTTGACCTCTGTTATCCGGATTTTCACTACATCCCCTTCCTCTGCTCCGGGAACGAAAACCGCGAAGCCCTCGACCTTCGCCACCCCGTCCCCCTTCCTGCTGGTATCCTTTATGCAGACCTTGATTACCTCGCCCTTCCTGACCGGCGGTCTCTTCTTCGTGTACTTGTCCTTCTTCTTTCGTCCGCGGGAAACGCGAAACCTTCTTTCGCCGAAGAGCATGAGAAATAATTGGCGGCGGATTTAAAAATCGTTTCCGCCTGTTTTGATTGACCTTTTGAGGAAGTGTCAGCTCCCGTAAAAGG
>CAZTCK010000079.1:0-3386 GCA_964612625.1 uncultured archaeon
TGAAGACGAAGTTGTCAGGGGGGCTGGTGAGGGAAACATTTATTTCAGCAGAAACAGCACCTGCCGTGATAACAATGAATAAGAAAATCCAGATAACGAGGACTATTCCTTTCGAAAACATACTACCCCTTCCCCTATTAAATATTTCTAAAACTGCTTAATTAAAAGATGTTTAAACCTGCCGGATATTGTCATCGGTCAGGATATATCCTGTTGAAATCTCTGATTTCATTTATTATAAATCAGCCGGAATTATATAACAATGAAGTGGTTCGTACTTTCTCTTGCAATTATCGCAGTGCTGCTGGCCGTATTTTTATTCTCAAATACGAACGAAAAGACCGCGGAAGGATTCATTAAACGCCCCCATTACGCTGAATTAAATCTGAACCTCTCAACCGACAAGAAGGTATATCACTCTTCGGAGGAGATGGAATTAACAGCGGTGGTGGAAACCTCCGGAAGACTCGAAAATGTGACAATCAGGGTGTACGGGATAAAAGACCGCAGGGGGAATTTCAGGATAGATGCGAAAAGGGAGGTGAACATTGAACCGCCGGGAACGAAAGAAACATTCGTTTTCCGTATGCCGAGCTGTTACGGGTGTGCAGGCGTTTCACCCGGGAAATACAACTTAACCGTGGAAGTTTCGAAAGATGGGAAAGTTCTTGGAAATTTTTCTAAAGAGGTTAAACTTGAAAAATAGCAAAATTACCCTATCCCTCCGAACACCTCCTGTTCCGGATAAACCACTATTCCCTTATTGTCAATAATCTGCATCGCCACAACTTTTTTTACGTGTTTGGCTCCCCGCAGCTTCAGAACTTCTATCGCATTCTCGCGGACATCTCCCTTGCGGAGGTTGTACAGAACTATCACCCCGTCAGCCAGAAACTCCTCCACCCCGGTCGGGCTGAAAATCTTTGGAACCTGCTCGGTTTCGGTTATTAAAAACGAAGTTGCCCCCAGTTTTTCGAAATAACGAAACAACTGCTCGATATAACTCCGATAATTTCTCTCCCTCCCGATAAAGCTGGACGCTATTGCGCTCAGAGAATCCACAACTATCCTATCGGGCTTGAAGCCTTCCGGAAGTATCACCGGTTCAACATCTATCAGAAGTTCCCCCCTTTCCTTCGCAAGCAACGCCTCGACAGACCTCGCTATGTCATGCGAGCTCACCCTTTTTATGAGAAGCCTGCCTTTCTTTTCGAGCTCGCTTGGGTTCCATCCAAAATCCTCCATGTGTTCTTTCAAACGCTCTTCGGACTCCTCAAGCGAGAGGTAAAGACATTTCTCTCCCGCCTTTGCGGCGTTTGCAAGTATTTGCAAACAGAGTATCGTTTTCCCTGAGCCCGCCCCTCCGGCAATTAAAACAGCAGAACCCTTCGGGATGCCGTTTTCAAAAAGTTTATCGAAACCTTCAATCCCGGTTTTTACATATTCCCTCTTCTTGCCCTTCACAATCTTTTCAACGGTGATTTTGCCTGTTTTTTCTTTCTCCTGTGCGGCCTTTTTTTCCTTTTCAATTGCTTCTTTTATTTTTTTAACATCAAAAATTCGTTTATCTTTTTTCTTTATTTTTTTGGCCATGTGCCCACAATATAGATTTGGTTTAGTCATTTAATAAATCTGTATCGCCTTTACCGCCACTCAACAATCCCCTCCGCCTCCTCATAACCCTTTGCAATGCAACACATGAGAGGAATTTATGTAAGTGGCAGGATTCCACATAGCCATGCTTAGCCGTTCTCTATCCTGAAATCCCGCAGAGATACGAGTTTTCTGGCAAGATTCCTGAAATTTCCCATATTAAATAACGGAGCTCCGTTTTATATAAAATTTTGTTTTTTGTTTAAACCAATATCTAATTTATTTAAATAAAAGTCTGAATATTATAACAAGGCGTTTCTCATGGATTTGACAAAGGAGATACGCAGGAACAAAACAATACTCGTTGTTCTTGACGAAAAGCAGTACGAGGACAAGATTATAGAAATAGTGAGATCCCTGGGGAAAGTTGATAAAAAGATATGCTATCTCTGTCTCAATAAAACATATAAGGACATGATAGAAGACCTAAAAAATCAAAATATAGACGTGAAAAAATTCTTTTTCATCGACGTTCTCAGCAGTTACTACAAGCGGCAGGAACCACGCGAAAACTGCATATTCGTTCCTGCCCCCACAGATACGGTCTCGATAATGAAGGCCCTCACAAAAGCCGTTAAAGAAAAGGGGTGCGAAGTGGTGGTTTTCGATACAATTTCCGCATTCCTCATTTACAGGCAAAACTATTTTGTTTTGAAATTCGCCTATAAACTTTTGCAGGAACATGTGAGGGCAAAGAGAAAAGTTTTGATAACACTGAAAGGCGGAGACCTCCTTAACAAGGAAAGGGAAGCCCTCATAAAAGACCTCTCCATGTTCGCGGACGTGTCCATCGTGATAGAAAGCGAAAGGAAAAAGGATTTTAGTGATAAAATGCTAAGTATAATTATGTATATGATATGATAGTGATATGATAGACAAGAGAGTGGTGAAAATGGGAAAGAAAAAGATAATGGTGGTGGATGACGAGGAAGCTTTGCTGGAACTCGTGAAGGCGATTATGGAGCAGGAGGGGTACGAAGTCATAACAGCGATGAACGGGGAGGAAGCGCTCGAAAAACTTAAAACAGTAAAGCCGGATCTCATCCTTTTGGACATGATGATGCCGGGAATGTCCGGGAGGGAGGTGTGCGAAAAGATAAGGGAAAACCCGAAAACAAAAAATCTTAAGATAGTTTTTCTGACTGTGGCGAAGTTCTCTGAGGCCGGTAAAGACATCCTGAAGAAAATGAAAGTCCTCGATTACATCACGAAACCCTTCGACAACGAAGGCCTTGTGAGAAGGGTCAAAAAAATTGTAGGTTAGACATTCACGGCTTGACCTCCCAGCCAAATTCCTTCAATCTTTTTTTCAGTTCTTTTGATTTCTTGAGTGCTTTCTTTGCCTTTTCTTCCATTTTCACAACCTTCTCTTCTTCGGGTCCTTTAATTGGAAGAATGAAATGGAACTCGCTTCCCTTCCCCTTTTCACTCTTAACCCATATTTTTCCGCCGAGAAGCGTGACGAATTCCTTGCAGAGCGCAAGGCCAAGACCCGTCCCTCCCGCCTTTCTCGTGAACGAGGAATCAATCTGATAGAACCTCTCGAAAATCCTCTCCTGTTTGTCCTTTGGTATTCCAACGCCCGTGTCCTTGACCACGAAATGCACGTTCTGACCGTCTTTGAAAACCTTCACCGTTATCTTCCCTTTTGGCGTGTATTTCACAGCATTGTTGATGAGGTTTATCATGATTTCCGTTAACTTCTCCCTGTCGGTAAGAATTTCCGGGAGTTT
>CAZTCK010000080.1:0-3362 GCA_964612625.1 uncultured archaeon
TTATTTTTTATTTCGAGTATTAAGTTTTTAACATCTTCGGGTTTTGAAAAATTGATAATAAAGCCGTTTTTAAATGGTTTCACGAGATTTCTGAAGGCATCTATATCGTTTAATATCACCGGCACACCCGCCGACATGGCCTCGATCACCGAAATCCCGAACCCCTCGTATTCGGAAGCGGACAGGAAGAATTCGGCTTTTGAGAAGAGCCTGAGTTTTTCGCTCTCAGAAATCTCCCCTGTGAAGATAACGTTATTCGTGACTCCTCTCCTCCTCACGAGTTCTTCGAGTTTCTTTCTTTCCCCCTTCCAATCCTTCCCTGCGACGTAAAGTTTTACTTCTGGAATTTCGCTTTTCAGGATTTCCACGAGTTTTATCAGCCGGTCTATCCTTTTGTTGGGAGAAAGTCTTCCCACAAAGAGAAATGTCCACTCCTCCGGTTTTCTTTTAACGGTGGAATATTTTTCGTATTCTATCCCGTCGGGGATGAGAACCACGTTTTTAGATATTTGGGAAAACAGGTCTTCATCATTTCTGCTCACCGCTATGATCTTATCCACTTTCTTCAGCTTACGTTTGGACCAGAGAGTGAAGTATATCCGCTTGAAGAACAGCAACTTCTTCGTGTGAAAGATACCCCCATGTGTGGAGAGAATAATAGGTTTTTTGTGAAATCTTTTCGTGGATGTGAGAAAATCGAGGAAGAAACCGAGGCCATGAACATGGATAATATCGTATTTTTTTGCTATCTTGAGAACTTTAGGGGCAATTTTGTAATATTTCAAATCCGTGTAAGGAATTCTGTAAATCCTTATCCCCTTATACGTTTCGAGCGGCTTCAAAGTCTCCTTCGAATCTGCGCATGTATTCAGACAGCACACATCACTTGTATGTCCCAGCTTCAAGAGGTGAACGCACAGGTCTTCAATGTACCTTTCCACTCCTCCCACACAGGGATAAAAGTGATTGTACACGTGAAGTATCTTCATAATTTAATCACCCCGTAAACCAAACCAAAAGCGAATGCTGTCGTCCGCAAAATCGAAATGAATGGTGTGAGCAAACCAATGGTTCTGTCCTTCTTGAAATTTTTGAAAGACAACGGAAGTGTTAGGGAGAAGAGAAGAAGTAAGAAGAATGCAGAGAAATACATCGCAAATGGGAGAAACAAAGAAAGAATGGCGAGAAGGATGAAGAAATAGAACGAGAGTATTTGGAATTTAAGCGTCTGGGGTGTGTAGGATTCTTTAGCTATCTTTTTAGGATGTTTCCGGTACAGCAAAACCCTCCAGTACGCCCTCCAGAACTTCTTCTTCAGGTACGCCGATAATGAGGAAACGTGTTTATGATAAACAATCGCCTTTTCGTTTAAAACCATTTTATAGCCAAGTTTCGAAAGCTTGAAGGAAAGTTCGGGGTCTTCTCCTGAAGCGGTCGGAAATGACTCATCAAAGCCACCAAATTTTAAAAACACATCCTTTTTGTAGGCTGCGGAATACGAACCGATAAAATCGATAGTTTCGAATTTCCTCATCCTGTCATATCTGTCTTCTATTTCGAGCTGAACGAACCTCGCAATCACATCTCTTTGTTTTGTTCTGTAGACACCCTGGACACCGACTACACCCTTCTTCTCGAAAGGCTTTGTCATTTCAGAAACCCATCTTTCATTCGGTATACAATCGGCGTCCGTGAAAAGAACTATTTTCCCCTTTGCCTTTTTCGCCCCGAGATTCCTCGCACTGGCAGGACCTTTGTGTTTTTGCTCGATCAATTTCACGCGTTTGCCGACGAACTCTTTCACGATTTCTTTTGTTCTATCCTCCGAACCATCATCCACCACTATTATTTCGTCCGGTTTCCTCGTCTGTTTAGCCAGTGAGATAAGACATTCCTTTATTGTTTTCTCACCATTGTAAACAGGGATTATAACCGATATCATATCAGCACGGCTCCGAACCTTTGAAAAGATATTTCGAAAAAGTTCTCAGCGATTTGAGCGTTCTCACAAACTCGTTGGGATTTGAGAGTATCTGCAACCCTTTCGAAATTATATATTTCCCGCGAATGTAGTATTCGATTCTCGCCCGGTCGCATAATTTCACCAGCTCATCCGCTGGCAGATCAGGCCTTGAAACCGTTGTGGTATGCAGTCCATCTTTCGTTATCCATTTCGAATAATCTTCCGTTATTAGATAACCCGAACGTTTCGCCCATTCATACGCTTCCGTCCCTGGATAGACCATCAAAGGATAAAACTGCGCTGTATCTGGATTCAATTCTTTCGCGAACTCGATCGTTTCGCGTATCGTTTCCTCTGTATCACCAGGCAATCCGAGGATGAAACACCCATTCACAAGCAGACCCAGCTTCTTTGTAAACTTCATGAAATCTATCTGAAGTTTTTTCGTGGTCTTTTTATGGATATTATCGAGAACATTTTGTTTTGGTGTTTCAAAGCCCACGCATAACAAACGGCATCCCGCTTTTTTCATCAGTCTCAAAGTCTCAAAATCTGTGTTCACCCTCGCGTTGCATGACCATTTCAGACGTATGCCTCTTTTCACGAGGAGTTTACAGATTTTTCTCGTTCTTTCCCTCAAAACAGGAAATGTGTCATCCTCTATCATCACCTCACGAACGTAGGGAATTTCGTTTTGTATATACTCGAATTCTTCCGCAACGTTCTCGGGTGAGCGAAAACGGTAGGAGGATTTGAAGGGGATATTGCAGAACGAACAGTTGTAAGGGCATCCGCGAGCGGTCAGAATTGTAACCTGCGGCCATGTCAGTGAAGCGTAAAAGTATTTCCGGATGTTCAGATGTTTTTTGTAAACCTCGGAAACGAATGGCAGAGAATCGAGGTCCTTAATGAGTGGTCTTCCGGGATTGTGAACTATCTTCCCTTTTTTTCTATAACTCAGACCCTTTATTTTCTCAAGGTGCTTGTCGCTTTCGATGGCTTCAGCCAATTCAACAACCGTCTCATCATATTCCCCCCTGCAAACAGAGTCTATTTTCTCCGAAAGGTTAAGCGTGTCTTCTGGCAGATGGGTGGGATGTGTTCCGACAAGAGAGACGTGTGAAACGAAGTCTTTTATTTTCGAAGCGATATCAACATCATTGTAAATGCTCGGGGTGCTCGTATCCACCACAACAAGGTCCGGTTTGAAATGTTTCACGAACTTCAAAGTCTCTTCTTGTGACCATTCATTCGCAACGGCATCAACGAGCTTCGTTCGAAATCCGTGCTTTTCCAGATTCCCCGTAGCATACGCCAAGTAATACGGATAATAAAATGTCCCACCTTTCGTGACGCAGGGGGAACGTGACTGCCTCGAATACCTGGGGAGAAACGGGGG
>CAZTCK010000081.1:0-3324 GCA_964612625.1 uncultured archaeon
CCGTGCACGTCAATCTGGAGCAGCGAAAGACGCACACTCCGTGCACGTCAATCTGCTTTTCGCCCACCGGATCTCCTGACCCGGATTCCTTGCGGAATCCGACGGACACTGGCACTCCTCATACCCGCCGATTCCTGACCCGATTACTCCGTAAGCGTAAGCTACTGGTTTTCGGTTAACCCTTTTGAGTAAAAGGGTTATCAGAGTCAAGCCATGAAGTCATTGCTGGTGAGAACCAGCTCTTCAGATCCAGTGCTCAAGTCCGGCGCGTTACCACTCCGCCATCCCAGCGTTCAATTTTTAATTAGAGAAATATCACTTTTAAAACTTCTCTCAGAGTTTTAAGTCGTGTTTGAACCTGCTTTTCTCGGCCTTTTTAAGAGGCCACGCTTCGTTCAGTATCATATTCGGTATGCTGCCGTCAAGGACAGGGAATGCCAGTCCACATCTCCTGCATAGAAGAAACATTCCCTTTTCCTTTATGTTCCCCTTGCATTTCGGGCATGCCATTATTTCAAGCAGTTTTCTGTCTATCATGTTTTAAAATTGGAAAATGGTTTTAAATAAATTGGAAAGCGCAAATCTTCACATCTTGAGTTTCTTTTTCTCCCTCTTTATCTCGTCCTTTAGTCTTGGCAGCCTCATCAGGAATCCGCATTTTGAACACTTAACGGAGAAAGGGCGCTTCCATTCGAGTTCCACGTGTTCATTGAAACCGCATTCCGGACATTCGTAATCAGTTTCGGCAATGTCCGAGTTCACCTTCACAACGACCCTCATTCTTCCCTTCTCTTCGCCCTTTGAGTTCTTCAGTATTCTGTTGCTCACAAAGCGGTATTTCCTTTCCATAATATCACTTTTCTCCCGCAGTCTATTTAAATCAGTGCCCCTGCAATAAAGGCTATAAGTGCTATGAACATCCCGAGCTTCAGACGCCTGCTCACCCTTGAGTACCCCTTTCTTTTCCTGCCCTCCTTCCAGAGTGAATAGGCACATGAAATGAATATAATATCAGCTACTGCAACCACAAGAAGATAGCCAGCTCCCAGAATTCCGTAATAAAAAGGCAAAAAAGACATTACAACTGCCAGCATCAGGCAGAAAACTGCAAGCATGACCATGGTTTTTTCCCTGTACTTCATCCTCACACCTTCGGTCGTCAGTCCGAACCTTTCCGCGATTGAAGACGCGATACCGGAAAAACCAGAAGTTAGTTTTTTAAGAAAACTCTTTCTGTCGCCCTCCATGTCCTCGAGGTCTTTCACTATCTCTCTTGTTATTGTCGTGAGCATCGCGAGGGCGGCAAGTATGAGAACGAGATTTACCTTCAGAAATACTGCACCACCGAAAAGAAAAATCGAACCCACAAGATATCCTATTGTAAGATTGCCGAGCAGGATTTTGTGCTGAAGTGAAACAGAATAAAGAATCAGGAGGGCCGAATTCAGGAGGGCAATGGTAAAGCACAGACCATTTATCATCAGAGCAAAGAAGTTTCCGGTAAGAAAAAGCACTATGGAAAAAACCAGGGCTGAATTCCTGCGGACTTTTCCGGATGGTATGGGTCTTTCAGGTCTGTTTATTCGGTCTGCTTCTATGTCAACGTAATCGTTAAAAACATTTCCTGCTCCCGTTATCAGGAAAACTGCTGCGAGGGCAAAGAGGAACGGTGCTGTGAGAACGGCGCTAAGACTTCCAAGGGCTATCACTCCCCCTGCAAGAACGCCAACCATTCCCATTATTCCGTTCAGCGGTCTCATCATCTCGAGCATCTCAAGCATAATATAACTTGATGCCGGATTATATAAAAAATTTATAAATTCCGCGGGGACGTCTTTCGGGAATCCGAGAGCATGGCTTTTTGATATCAGAAGTCTCTTAAAGGACGTGTTCGGAGGCGAGGGGATTGAAACAGGAAACTCTCAGAACCAGAATTAGAAATTCAGAGAAATAGAACCTAAACCTTGCGCTCCTTCTTGATAGGCCTGAGTTGTTTTCTCCTGCATTTTCTGCATTTGACCTTACCTGCCCTGACTTTAATAAGGTCTGTACGCATCCGCGCCCCGCACTTCATGCATATGAAAACGCGGTTGTACAGCCTGTTTTCGACTTCCGGGAACTTCTGTTTTGGCATATAACATAATGAGGGGGGTTAATTTATATAACTTTTGCGTCGTGGGAGGTTTAAAAAACCGGAATCGAATAAATTTTAGGGCTACCACAGGTGAGGGAATGGGTGCGAAGATAGTGGACGGAAAGATGATAGCGAGGGAAATCCGGGAAGGGATGAAGAAAAGGGTGGAAGACCTGTGGAAAAGGAAAATCCAGCCGAGGCTTGACATAATTCTTGTCGGGGATGACCCGGCGTCTGAAATATATGTGAGGAACAAAATAAAATCCGCGGGAGAAATCGGAATAAAAGCGGAGCTCCACCGGTTTCCTGGGAATGTGAGAGAAAGGAAAATCACAGAACTGATAGAGTCTTTGAATTCGGATGATGAGGTCCACGGAATTCTCGTTCAGCTCCCCCTTCCAAAACATCTGGATGAGCGGAGGATTATCGATCGTATTCGGGCGGAAAAGGATGTGGATGGTTTAACTACGTATAACCTGGGGAATCTTTTCGTGGGTGAAGCGAAATTCGAGCCCTGCACGCCGAAGGGGATAATTAAGATCCTCGATTACGAAAGTATTCCGCTGGAAGGAAAGAACGCCGTTGTCGTGGGAACAAGTAATGTGGTGGGAAAGCCCGTTTCTCTCATGTTCCTGAAGCGCAACGCAACCGTCACGATATGTCATTCGGGAACGAAAAACCCCGCTGAATACACGAAAAACGCTGACATACTCGTTGTTGCTGTGGGAAAACCGAAATTCATTACGGAAGACATGGTGAAAACGAATGCGGTGGTCATAGATGTTGGAATAAACCGCACGGAAGACGGATTGTGCGGTGATGTGGATTTCGAAAGGGTGAAAGCGAAAGCTTCGCACATAACTCCCGTTCCCGGAGGCGTGGGACCGTTAACAGTCGCTATGGTCCTCGAGAACACCATTCTTTCCGCAGAGGCTTGTTCTGCGAATCCTTAAACTTCGAAGAATTTTATAAAATCTGGTCTGTTTTTATTTTTATGAATCGCGGTCATGCGGAGTCATACCTCAAACACCTGAACAGGTTAGGGATAAAGCTTGGTCTGGAGAGGATCGAGAGGTTGCTCGCCCTCCTCGGAAATCCGGAGAAGCGGTTTCGATCGATCCTCGTGGGCGGGACGAGCGGGAAGGGTTCGACCTGCGTTATGCTTTCCTCCATTCTTTCAGAAGCAGGTT
>CAZTCK010000082.1:0-3199 GCA_964612625.1 uncultured archaeon
CAACAGAGCGATCGGCTTGTATCGGTATGAAGAAACCGCAAGGTTGATGATTTGGCGAAGCGCACGACTTGTGCGTCCGAAACGATACCGATAGGTCGAGGGTTCGAATGAGCCTTTTTCAAGAAAAGGCGAAAAAGCGTATGACGCATATCAGGGATATGCGTCTTTCGAAGGCAGGAGCCAACGTCGTGAAAGGCAAACGACGCAGGTGAAACCTGCGTCTTTCGAAATGCGCACTCCTGGCTTCCAGCGAAAATCCCTCCCGGGGCTTTCCACACACCCCAGAATAAAAGAACGCGTCAGGAGTGAAATTCTGGAACAGAAACAAGAGAAAAAGCAAAGGTGGCTGGAGCAGTTTACGGTGTCAGCGTATCCTTATCACTCTGCCTTTTTCTGCCTTCTCTTTCTTCGGCAGCCTGATAGTGAGCAGGCCGTCTCTGTACTCAGCAGTTGCCTTCTCGCTGCTGACCCTGACCGGCAGCTTCAGGGATCTGTAAAATCCCCTGTACGCCCTCTCCCTTCTGTAAAATCCTGTTTTCTTTTCCTCGGTTTCCTCTTTTCTCTCCGCTTTCACTGTTATCTCGTCTTCGGTCACCGTAAGCTCCATATCCTCTTTTCTGGCTCCCGGTATCTCCATGGTGATTATGATTTCTTCGTCACTTTCCCTCACATCCGTCAAGGGTTCCCTGAATGAGTGAAACTGGTCTCCTGGCGGTGGTGTTCCTTTGCCGGGAGAGACGAAACCGAATCCTTCCAGAAGTCTGTTCATATCCCTTTGGAGTTTCTTTATCTCCTCAAAGGGGTCATACCATATCATAGCCTCACCTCCTTATCGGTTCATTGGTAGATGACTACTTTAAGTATTTTTTAACTATTTCAATTATTATATATCTACTTAAGATTTTTAAACTTTTCGCCACAAATTAATACCATGAAACAGATAACCATACGTACGCTCAGACCGCCTGCAAAGAAAAACCTGAAAAAGGATATTGAATGGTTCTGCCACTCACTGGGTCTGCTTGGGGAGAGGGATAAGAAGAAAAGCAGTTTCAGAATTTTCGAAACCATAGTGAAGGCCAACAGAAAAAACGGCATCTCTGCAGACGAACTGGCAAGAGCCGTGGGGATGAGCAGGACCGCTGTAACGCATCACGTAAACACGATGATCATGGCAGGGCTTGTTGTGAAAGAAGGGGGAAGGTTTGAACTCAGAATGAAAAGTCTGCAGAAAATTGTGGATGAGATAGAACTGGATATAAACAGGACTTTGAGAGCGGTGAGAGAGGTGGCAAAAGACATAGACAAAAGGATGAACTTCCCGGTCAGATAACGTCTACATATTTACGTCTTCCCTCGCAGGAGGTTCTCCCTTTATGAAGCTTCTGAAAAAGCCTGCTATCACGCATTCGTTGTTATACCAGAACGCGCATTTTTTCTCGGCGCACTCATTCGAAATTTCCGCACACAAAGCCCTTATCGGGCAAAACATTCCAAACCACCTCATTAAATTAAAGATATGTAAGCAGCAGCCAGATGTAAAAAGGTATGATTATCAATGTGAAAGCCACACCCACCACAAGCATCATGCGGGCAAACTCTTCCTCATTCTCCTTGTGTATCTTCCAGGCAAGAAGCCCGCCTGCGGCTCCAAGGAAGATGGGAACGAACATCCACCAGAGAGAAACTTTTTTCTCCCCCATGTATGAGAATTAAAGCCGGAATTTAAAAGTTTTTCATCTGCTTTTGGAATGAACAGGCCGGAAAAGATGGCACGCCTTCGCATTCAATGGCATGAGGTTATCCTTCTGCACGCTTTCAAGTTCAGGATTTGTGCATACAACCCCTTCTTTCCCTGACCTGCTCGTCCGCAAGCCCCATATGCAGTTTTTGCAATATTTTACCGGCATTACAACCACGCTTAATAATTCGTCTGCTAACTAAAATTTTTATATCCTGGAGGGAAAGAGAATTTTGTATGATTGTTCTGGGCAGGGACGATTTTTCCCGTGCTGTTGCACGGGAGGGCGGATGGGAATTCGTGAGGCTTGAAACAAAGACATTTCCGGACGGCGAGTCCTATTTCAGAATAACCGAACCGGAAAGGCTGAGGAATGAAAAGGTGGTGCTCGCTGTCAGGGGCAGGACACCCGGCTTGCAGCAGGACAAACTCGTGACCGAATCCGTAATTGTTCTCGACAGGGTAAGGGAGGCCGGGGCAGGGAAAATATGCCTGTTCGTCCCATATCTTCCGTACGCCAGGCAGGACAGGGAATTCCTTCCCGGTGAGGCGGTCTCGGCAAAGAGCGTAAGAAACCTTCTGAGCGAAAGGTGCGACCTTCTTCTCAGCGTCTCCAGCCACGACTTTCGAAAGGAGGGATGGATTGGGGAGAAAATGTACAACATAGACGGGACGGATTCCGCAATTGATTTTCTCAGGGAAAGGGAACTCAAAGACCCCATAGTTATCGCTCCGGATATGACAGCTAAGGATAATGTAGAGAGGCTCGCGAAGGCCATTGGCGGGAACACATTTGCAATCAAGAAGGAAAGGGACAGAAAAACCGGGGAAATAAAAACATTCGCGAAAATCCCGAATCTCAGCGGGCAGGAACTGGTAATATTCGATGACGTCTCCTCTTCGGGAGGCACGCTATACAAAGCGATACAGATGGGGAAGAAGGCGAAGGCGAGCAAGATATTCTCCGTTGTGATCCATGCGCTTTCTGTGCACAACGAGAAGTTCGGGAAGAACTCGATAGATCTGATAAGGGGCGAATGTGATGAATATTCATCGAGCGATACCATCGAGAGTCCTGTTACGAAGTTTTCCGTTGTCAAACAGACAGCAAGATTTCTGAAGGAGAGTTTCTGAGCATCACAGCCAGCTGAGGAAACCCTTCACATGACCAGCACCTGCCGAAACTATCATGGAGTACGGCAGCAATTTTCTGAAGAGTGGAAGGGACTCCACCTCGGAATCGATTTTTCTTGCAAAATTTTCGATGTATTCCCCGGTTCTGTAGAAAAACCCCAGCATGGCATAATCCGCGAGGGCCGATATGAGCAGGCCATCCCTTATCCCGTAATTCTCCATGAGGTTCCTCACGAAAGCTGTGGCTTCTTCCGAGGGGTCTTTGCAACCCGTGTAGGTTGCAATATAATCAGCAGCCATCAGACCCATATATATCAGAAAGGC
>CAZTCK010000083.1:0-3156 GCA_964612625.1 uncultured archaeon
CCAACACAAATCATTTAACATCCATTACGAATTAGCTAGAGGAACTTTACCACAATACCAAGCTCAATTAAAAACGGGAATTCCTTTAGATGAGAAGATTACTGACTTTTTAATTAAGAGAATACGAGGAATTGAAGCATCAAGAGGTTTAACTCCCGAGCAAAGGGAAGAAATGATAAACAGCATTTGTAACATTTTAGCAGAAAGTTACCAAATGAAATCAGATAAAAATCTCATTCAGCCTGAAGATATAATAAGAATTTCTGCCCTGGAAAAGAAGGTAGAAAGAGAGAGTTACGTTGCAGGGATCTTTTCCAACATAAAGGATAAATATTTTGAGAGTGTTTCATACTTCAGAGAAAAGTGGAAGAAAGCTTTTAGAAGCGACTCAACGAAACTAGAGAAAATTTCTATTGAAGAAGCAGAACGTATAGTAAAGGAAGAGCGAGAATGGAATGAAGAGACCCTAAAAACAAATAAACTTATAGAAGAAAAGGAAAAGAGTGGGCTCTTAAATGAACTCGAAAAGTTGAGTCTATATTCCATAGAAGACAGAATTTATTGATTCTCTGTCAATCAGCACGGGCTGTTGCATTTATGTTAAGCGTCACCTCTTCCAGAATCTCTTCGTGCGCGCAAACTGTTTTTCTGCGTTGAGGATTTCCTTCAGCAAATCTTTCCCGCTCACGCCTTTACGGAGGATTCTTGCTGCCGTGCGAACGCCAACCCCTCTTCCCGCAAGGGCGAGGATTGCGTCTTTTCCATGCGCGAGTATCAGCGAAGCGGAATCGTGCATTTCTTTGAGGTATTTCTCCTCATCTTTTGTGAGTTTTTCGTTTCTCAGCGATTTTCTCAAAAGCTTTTCTGCCTCCCTCGCATAAGCATAAGGAGCATAGCCGATAAGTCTCGCCCCGCATTTCCTGCACACGATTTTTTCCGGGATATTCCCCACACTCGTTGTCGAAAAGAGCGAACCGCAATTCATGCACACGAGGGCGAGTTTTGTGGACAACAACCGTTTTTCAAATGCCTTGAAAATCTCTTTTTCGGGTCTTTCGGGCGCAACTATCTCGTAACGTCTGGACAGACCCTCCCTGCCCAGAGGCGAAAGGCCGGGGCTGAAGCGAATCTTTATCTTCCCTGATTTTATATCCTTCAGAACATCCTTCGCTCTCTCAACATCGAGCTTCTCCTGGAATATTTCATTCAACGTTTCGAGATATGGAGGGAGTTTGAAGTAAACGTCTATTATCTTCCTGATGTATGCCTTTCCGTAGTCAGCGTTTCTTGCTATCATTCCAAAACGCTGAGCGACATGTATGAACCTCCATTCGAAAAGTTCGGTCCGGGGAAGCAAAATCTCGAGGAGTCCGCGGATTTCGTCCGGGTTGAGATTTCGGAAGGTTTCAAGGACTTCGCGGTATTGATACCCCGGGAGCTTGATTATTATCCTGTACGGGTCTGTCTGCAAACCGACCGAACCGAGTTTGTTCGTAAGGAGGAAGGAAAGCGTTCGCCCTATGGTCTCGTTCACAAGCGAACCGAAGAGCGAATGGATTATCACATAATCTTCCCAGTATTCGATAAGGATATTCTCGTGGTCGGGAACGAAGCCGTATTTCAGTTGTTTTTCGATTGTTTTCATCATTTTTCTGGCGACATCCTTTGTTATGGGATATTCACGAACAAGTGATTCGAGAATTTTTTCCTTTTTCTCCCTCCTTTTCATCATATCCGAAATCCTCTTCCTGAGTTTCCCGACCTCCTGCGCTACTTCGAATGGAACGGGTATCAGCTCGCCTTCCCAGGCGGGGATCGCCGCCCGTATATTTTCCTCGGGTTCCGCGAGTATCCTTCTTTCCCCGACATCCACAATTCTCCATGCCTGACCCTTCACTATGAATGACGTTCCGGGTCTCCCGTGCAAAGCGATGAACTCTGCGTCTAATGTTCCGACCGGTCTGTTCGTGACCACGTCTATGATCTTATAATTCTTCACATCCGGAATTGTCGAAAGGTTCTGGTAATAGTAAAGCCATGCGGATTTTCGCCTCCGCAGGGGAACGGATGTATCGAACTTCGAACCAACCCATATGTATCCGAGTTTCTCCATGAGTTTTGCAACTTTGAGAAACTCCTCTTTCGTCAGATTTCTGAACGGATATGCCCTCTTCACGATTTCATACGCTCTCTCCAGCGGGATTTTGTACTCTTCAAGGGAAAGTCCGATTATCTGATGTCCCAGCACATCGAAAGATTTCGGATAAATTTCTGTCGGTTCTATTCTCCCCTCCATCCCAAGCTTCGCTATCACACCCGCCTCAAAACAATCGTCTGAATCTGTGGAAATTATTATACCTTTCGATGTTTCGGAAACTTTGTGCCCTGCCCTTCCCACGCGCTGGAGAAGTTTCGAAACCTGGCGCGGGGACATATATTGTAAAACAAGATTTATCGAACCTATGTCTATCCCAAGTTCAAGCGAAGATGTGCATATCAGCGATTTGATTTCCTCCTTTTTGAATTTCTCTTCCGCGTCTATGCGCACTTCCTTCGATAAAGAGGAATGATGGGTTTCTATGGGGAGCGTTTTACGCAGCGAACGCAGCCGGGACGAAAGAACTTCGGAGAATTCACGGGTGTTCGTGAATGTGAGAACGGATTTCGCGTCCTCTATCAGCTCCGCTATCCTCCTCAAACGTGCGGACGTTTCCCGCCCCACGAATAACTTCTCTGAGATTTCCTCATCCTCTTTCTTTGGTCCGGGAGACTCCACAACTATCTCGATGTCCCCCTTTTCGAAGGTGTTGACAATCTCGCAGGGCTTCCCCCCGGTCAGGAACTTCGCAACTTCTGCAGGCGTTCCCACAGTCGCGGAGAGCCCGACCATCTGCACTTCGCTTTCTATTATCTCCTTCAGACGTTCGAGTGCGACAGAAAGCTGGACACCTCTTTTATTCCCGACAAGCTCGTGTATTTCGTCCACAACAATCCATCTCACATTCCGTAAATGCGAGCGCATCTTCTTCCCTACCAGCATTGCCTGGAGGGTTTCGGGCGTTGTTATGAACATATCGCTCGGATTTGCGGCCTGCATGGAGCGTTCATATTGCGAGGTGTCCCCGTGGCGAACGCTCACCTCGAAATCGAGTCTGT
>CAZTCK010000084.1:0-3109 GCA_964612625.1 uncultured archaeon
CTGACCTCCCCCTTCACGGCGGGAGATGCCCTCCGTGGCTGTTCAAAAGGATGAAGAAGCTCGCCGGCCTCATAACCGAGGTCATAGTTTACGAGTACGGAACGGATGAATTTCTGAGGAGGATTTCCAACCCGTATTTTTTTCAGTCGTTCGGCTGCGTCCTGGGTTTTGACTGGCATTCCTCGGGCCTGACGACCACGACTCTGGGCGCTTTAAAAGAGGCGATAAACCCGGAGAAGCATGGGATCGCAATACTTGGAGGAAAGGGTCACACGTCAAGAAAAACGCCGGATGAAATTGAAAGCATGAGTGAGATATTCCCGCTTACGGAAAATGAAGTGGATTATCTCAAATACGCGAGCAGGATGGTGGCGAAGGTAGATAACTCCGCTGTGCAGGATGGCTACCAGCTCTACCATCACTCCTTTATCCTCTCTGAGAAAGGTGATTTCGCTGTCGTGCAGCAGGGCATGAATTCCGAAACCCGCTACGCCCGGAGATACCACTGGCTCTCGGATAAAATCGAATCGTTTGTGAGCGAACCACACACAGCTATATGCTGTGACCACCGCGGGCGGACACTCAACATGGTCGCAAAGGAGAGCGAGGAATCACGAAGGGTTTCGGTTGACCTTGTAAAGGACGGGCTGGGGGAGGTGAAGAAATATCTGATAATGGGAAGATATCACTGGATTGACAACAGGGTTTTCAAAAAACTCCTCGACCTGAAGGAGTTTCAGCCAAGAGATTACGAGGAAATTCTCGCCTTTCCCGGGGTGGGGCCGAAAACCATTCGCGCTCTTGCATTAACGAGCAAGCTGATTTACGGGACAGAGCCGTCCTGGAGGGACCCGGCGAAGTTTTCATTCGCAAGAGGAGGAAAGGACGGGACTCCCTATCCTGTTGACAGGCAGACGTATGACGAAGGGAACGAAATCCTGAGGAACGCGATAGAAAACGCGAAGCTCGGAAATAAGGAAAAACTTCAGGCGATTCGCAGACTGGAAACTTTTATTTAACCTTTCGGGCAATTCTATTAATGAGGTTTCTGGTTTTAGGGATCACGGGAAAAAGGGGGTCCGGGAAAGACACGGTCGCCGAATACCTCAAAAGGAAATACGGATTTCATGTTCTAACATACACCGAACACGTTCTCTCGCCTATCCTCAGGGAGCAGGGAAAGCCTGTGACCAGGGAAAACCTGATCAGCCTCGCGCTCGAAATGAGGAAAAAGGGCGGGAAGCACGTACTCACGAAACTTATATGTGATAAAATAGGAAAAGAGGGACACTGGGCGATAAGCGGTGTGCGATACCCTGAAGAGCACGAATATTTCAGAAAACGTTTTGGAAGGGATTTCAAACTTCTGGACATCGTATGCGATGCAAGGAAAAGGTACGAAAGGATTCTCAAGCGCGGGACGAAGGGGGAAGGAGAGATAACATTTGAAGAATTTATGGAGATCGAAAAGAAAGAAACGGAGAAAATGATAGAGCAGACGGAAAAACTCGCTGATTTTTTGCTTGACAACAACGGCACGATGGAAGAGCTTTACGAAAATGTGGACATTCTCGCCAAAAAGCTCGGAATCAGCAGGTCTCCCTGAGTTTGAATATTTTCGCGAACAACAGCAGAAGGAAAGCGCATGCTATATTCGTCATGCCCGAAACTATGAGCGGTATGTGATAACCGAGGAGGTAGCCCATCGGCCCGAACACAAGCGAACCTATGACATTGCCAAGGAGCATGAGCGTGAACATAAAGCCCGAATTCCCCCCTACCCTCTTTACGCCGAAGAGTTTCGAAATCCAGAAGTAAACTGCTATCATCGTCATCCCATCCCCTACTTCGTGCGGAATCCTGAGCAGGAACGAAATCCAGGGTATCGGAATGGTGTGGAGTATGTGGAAAATGCCCGAAACCAGCATCCCTCCCACGAACACGTTCTTCATGTTGCTCTTCCCCCTGTCGATTCTCCTGCCGAAAATATAGGCGGTCACGCCCAAAAACAGAAGCGTAACCGAGGTATAAACACCCAGCTGGAACATGTCGAGACCGAGATTGTGCCTGAGGAAGAGGCCGAAAGACGTTCCTTCCGCTCCCCAGTGAAGACTGAAAAGGAACATGACCAGTCCAAGAGAGATAATTTTCCTGTTCAGGATGTCTCTTTTATATTCTGCAAGTTTCACCCTGTATTTGGTGACAGGCCTGAACGAGACAAAGGGGATGAGAAGGAGATACAAAATCCCTATAATTTTAATGGACAGGGAGAAATCGAGAAAGTATATGAGAATCCCTCCTGCAAAAAGACCGATGGACGCTCCTGTATGTCTCACGAGGTTGTAGATTCCGAACTTCGTACCTTCCTCGTTCTTCGTTTTCGTTTTGTAAACGAGCGTCCTTATCGAGACTTCTTCGAGGTTGCTACCAAGGCCTCCGATAAGGAAAAGGGGAATTGACAGAAGGAAACTCTCAAAGAATCCCAACCCCAGAAGGAAGGCCGAGACCATAACAATCCCGAGGGCAAGGGTAAGGCGTATTGTCCATCTGTCGTTCACCACGCCCGTGGGGAAAGAAACGAATACCGATGTTATTGCGTAAACGGCGAGCAATATCCCTATCTCGTATCCGTTAAGTCCTATTGTTGAAAGATACACAGGTATAATCACGAATATGAAAGACCACAACAGGGAGAACAAAAACAGCAGGGGCATCGCCTTTCTGAAGTTCTCATTTTTCATAATCTTATTATGAGCGGGATTACTAATTTAAACATTCGGAATCAAAAAATGTATACCCAGCGATTCCCAGCGATTTACATATATCATAAGGTCGAATCTAACGTATGACGTGGGCAAAGCCCACGTCGCAGGAAGTCGCATTTACATATGTCATAAAGTCGAACCTAGTGATTGACGTAGACGGAATCTACGTCGCAGGGAGTCGCATTTACGCATGTCATAAAGTCGATATTAAGCCCCGGTAGCTCAGCTGGCAGACCTTTCCGGTGTAACATTGCTACAAAAAGTTCGTAACCAAAAAGGTCAGGTCCGGCAACAGAGCGATCGGCTTGTATCGGTATGAAGAAACCGCAAGGTTGATGATTTGG
>CAZTCK010000085.1:0-3009 GCA_964612625.1 uncultured archaeon
CCAATCTCTCGGTGGTTGCCGTACCCTTACAAGCTTCCAGACTGCTCTCTCTCGCCGGCGGTCTCGAAAAACTGGCGAAACTTCCCTCCTCGACGATCCAGCTTCTCGGCGCGGAGAAAGCGCTTTTCCGTCATTTGAAAGGAAAAGGCAAGCCCCCGAAATACGGCGTTCTTTTCGGGCATCCCTTAATCCAGCAGGCTCCGAAACCTCTGAAGGGAAAAGTCGCGCGCTTGATCGCTTCCAAACTTTCCCTCGCCGCCAAAATGGACTTTTACTCGAAAAAGGACAGGGGGGAGGAGATGAGGGAGGAGTTGGAGAAAAAAGTTAAGGCTCTCCTTAAAACGTAGATTCAGGTTTCAATCCAGAAGGTCGGGCAACTCTTCGCCGCCCTCCAGAAGAACAACGAACCTGTTGGCCCGTCTCCACTTTTTCTCCAGTCTTTCCAGTCCCCTTTTCACTTTCATGCCATTTTCGAAGATTTCCGCCTTTCTGTTCGGAGAAATTCTCACATAGACCACACCACCCGGGGTTTCTTCCGCCCTGAACTCAAAAAGAATGTACATCTTCCCTTATGTTCGGAAGACAGGATATGTATTCCCAGTAACATTCCTCTTTCTCAAATTCCGGACCCGGTATAAAAGACTTCTCATCATTATAAAATGCTATTATTCCGTTAAGCTCGCCACAATTAAACCCGCATCTCTCGTAACCGGAGCGGCGTAGCTTAAAATGCGTTTTCACTGCTTAGAAATTAATTTAAAATTTTCGCGAAAATATTTTTAAAGGGATTTTGGATGACGGCGCGAAGGGAATTTATCCGGGATTCCTTCCTTCTTCTCGGCGGAATGCTGTCGGGCAGCCTTCTGCCACAGAATGATTGTATTCTCGTAGCCAACATACCCGCCTTTGAAATGAATGTGTACAAAAACGGCAGAAATTTCAAAAAATACAAAATTTCTGTTGGCATGCCGGACGACCCAACGCCTCTCGGGGACTACAGAATTCTGACAAAAGCGAACTGGGAAAATCAGTTCGGCGGAACGTGGATGAGATTCAAAAGGAACGTTTATCGCGGCAGAGAGCAGGGCGGCTGGGGTATACACGGTTCTCCCTGCAGAGAACTCGTGGGGTACGCGATAACCAGAGGTTGTATACGTATGACACCGGAAGATGCAGAAGAGCTCAAAAAAACCGTCAGGATAGGGACACCGCTCAGGAACACCTATGACCTTGTCGAACTGGAAGACGGGCTGGTAGTGCTCAGAACCGACATATACTCAAGGGCGGAGAACCCTGAAAGGAATCTGATTCGCAAACTCGGAATACCGGAGAAATTCATAAACCGCACATTCCTGACGCGTGTGCTGGAAGAAAGCGATAAAAACAGGATGGTTTATGTAAAAACGCTTGAAGAACTTTACAACAATTACATAAAACCTCTCCCGGAGAACAGGGGGCACCCAAACCTCGTCAGGGAACACCCGGAAATAAAAACCTACCTCAAAAGAATGTCTGCCCACGAAAAGATTGTGTTTGAATGGGGCGAGATGGTGAGTTAGAATAACCTTTTATAAAAACTTGCCGACAAAAAATTATATGGGAGAGGGCGACTGCGTAGCAAAGGAATATGTTCTGATTGAGCTGCCTGTTCTGGACAATCAACCCGTTGATTACGAAATGCAGGAAAGGGCCGCTGATTTCTACTGTTTGGAAACACTCCTGAAGGAAATAAAGAGAGGGCAGTTTGTGAGCAAAATAAACCGGCCCCGTGAAATATCCTCGGTGTTTCTCACAAAACACATCACCCTGGAAGGGGAGAAGGAGCTTTATCAGCATATGATATTGTTTCCTGACGGGAAGATTATGGAAGGCGTGTCCGGAGAGGTTCTCGGAAACCAGGATTATTCGAACGGACGGTGGAGGGAATACAGACCCGAACCCGACCTGAGCGGGAAGAAGGGACTCCACAGAAAGAACAGGATGATTCTGGAAAAGCTGAGTGAAATTATCGGTGAGGAGGAGGTGGAGAGGCACAGACCCGAGGTGGTCTTCCGTTTCAAAAAATATGACGCTGTGCCCGGAAATTTCAGGGTCAGCAGAGGTGTTATCGTGCCCTGTCTGGACGGATACCTCACTTTTTCTTCATCACCACAAACAGGTGGTCTTTCTCGAAAGGGTCAAGTTTTACCTTATCGAGGATTTTGAAATGCTCTCTGAGCTTCGAGAGCTCCTGCCTGTAGATTTCTTCCGGCCTGCGGACGACGTCAATCGACCTCGCCTTTATCGCTATCATAGCGAAGCCGTTTTCCCGGAGAAAACGCTCGCTGTTCCGAATCATTATCGGGGTCTGGTCATCGGAAGCGACATCCTCGTATATTACATCCACCTTCTCCACCCACCCGTATTCTTCCGGTTTTCTCGCGTCCCCTATTACGGGAACGATATTTCCCCGTTTTTCAGCAACGGGATTCAGGTCGCGCACGCACCTCTCGGAGATTTCGACCCCGTATATTATGCCTTCCTTCCCGATTATGTCGGAAAAGAACGTGGCGGTTTGCCCGGAAGCGATTCCGAGGTAGAGGATTTTTGCGTTTTTCACAAGAGGGAAAACCTTCAGTCCGTTCATTATCGCGGCGGCGGGTTTTGAGCGGTGGGGATTCCACTCACGGTATTCGGAATCCCCCTCCCTGAAAACGTTTTTCGAGTACGTCCTGTCGCCGGGGACGAGGTTTCGCGTGAATAAGCGCTTTCCTCTCTTCCACACACCGGGAAATATCTCTTCCATGGAGTTCATAATCTTATTCAGGGGAAGAGTTTAATATTTATTTCCCGGAGAAGTAGTCGCGTATCTCGTGTTCTGCTGGTCTTCCCATAACATCCGAGAATATGTCCTCCTCCCGGAGATTCCAGAACCT
Organism: uncultured archaeon; assembly: GCA_964612625.1. Classification (GTDB taxonomy): domain Archaea; phylum Aenigmatarchaeota; class Aenigmatarchaeia; order QMZP01; family QMZT01; genus CAZTCK01. The sequence goes on from CAZTCK010000085.1 coordinate 2,916, forward strand.
TATCGCAACCCCTTTCGCGTTCTTTCCGCTCTCGTCAATTATGCGGAAAAGCTCCCTGTAAAGCTCCGCCTGTTTCTGCTGGTTCTGCTTCTTC
>CAZTCK010000086.1:0-3003 GCA_964612625.1 uncultured archaeon
AGGTTGAAAGACTTAGTGGAAGAACTCGAGAACTTTCGGGGAAGGCATACCGAGCTCGTTTCTGTTTACATCCCCGCAGGTTATAACCTTTACAAGGTTGTGGAGCAGATAACAAACGAGAAATCCACCGCGCAAAACATAAAATCCAAGACCGTTAGAAAAAATGTATTGGCCGCTCTCGAAAGGATATTACAACATCTAAAACTCTACAGGCAAACCCCCGAAAACGGACTCGTGATTTTTTCCGGAAATATATCCGAGCGCGAGGGGGTCGCAGATATAGAGCTCTTCGCTCTCGAACCTCCTGAACCGTTAAAACAGAAGCTCTACTGGTGCGACCAGAAATTCGTGCTCGACCCTCTGAAAGAAATGGTAAGGGAACGCGAAATCTACGGGCTGATAGTTCTGGATAAATCCGAAGCCGAAATCGGGGTTTTGCACGGGAAGAAGGTTCGTTCTCTCAAACACCTCGAATCCCTCGTTCCGGGAAAGACAGACAAAGGCGGTTGGTCACAGGCGAGATACGCTCGCATACGTGAAGGTTTACTTCATGATTTCATGAAAAAGGTCGGTGATATCGCCTCCCAGCATTTCAGCGAGTTCAAGGATTTGAAAGGCGTGATAATCGGGGGCCCGGGTCCTGTTAAGGACAAGTTCGTGGAAGGAAAGTTCCTCAGATATGATTTTCAGAAAAAAATCATTTCTATCGTAGATACGTCATACACAGGGGAATACGGATTGGAAGAGGCGGTTAATCGCTCGGAAGAGGCCTTAAAAGAAGCGTCGGTGATGAAAGAAAAATCACTTCTTAACAGATTTTTCGACGAACTTGGAAAGGATTCAGGTCTCGCGATATACGGGATAAAAGAAACGATTCAGGCGGTGAAAAACGGGGTGGTGGAAACACTTCTCCTTTCGGAGGGTTTTGACTGGGTAAAGGCAAGGGTGAGATGTCCGAAATGTGGCGAGGAGAAAGAGGTGATCATGGAAAGAAAGAAAATCGAGGGGAAGAAGTGCGAAAAATGCGGGGAGCTTTATGAAATACTCGCAGAGAAGGATTTGACCGATGAAATCATACGGATTGCGGAAGAGATGGGAACAGAGGTTGAGATGATATCAACCGACACAAAAGAAGGAAACCAGCTGAAGGAAATGGGCGGAATAGCGGGATTACTCAGATATAAAATCTGAGCTTTTTCTCGTAAAGGAAGAATGCAAACAGCGAGACTCCAGCCCCCAGAATCCCCCCGGCCACTATATCGATCGGGCTGTGAACTCCAAGGACGTATCTCGAAGCGGAAACAAGAAAAGGTACAATGAAAAGCGGGATGAACTTCCGTTTTTTTGCGCACAGGTAAAGAGAAGAAAAGACTGAGAATATAATTGCCGAATGTCCTGATGGAAATGAACTGTCTGTCGGGCAATAGGGATTGCATCCCTCTGCCCCCGAAACACATGGAATGCACGGTCTCTCGACAGGGATAAAACCCTTCAGAATGAAAACGAGACCCACCGTTAACCACACACTAACCAGAAAGACAGCAGTGCATTTCTTCGTATACTCGTTCCGTCTGAGCACTCCAACAACATAAAGGATGGCTATCAGCGCCGAAATCAGCAGCCATATTCTTGCTTCTCCGGCAAGTGTTATGAAGTACCAGACGTCCATAGGATTTTATTTTTTTCGCAGGTTATAAAATTTTCAGAAACCAAGCACTTTTTTCAAAATCTTGACCCTTCTCGTCGGATGGGCATCCAATAAGTCAATAGTGAAAGGCTCGTAAGCTGAATCATCAGGGTTGTTTTCTCTGTACGCCTCTATTGCCCTGTGAATAATTGTGGAAAAGAAATTTCCGAGCCCGTCTTCAGGGCCAATATAGCTTTTACCCAGACATCCAGAAGTAACTTCCACGTCAGTGGAAAGAGGATAAGTTATAATTTTTATAACTTTCTTTTCGTCTCCCATAAACCTCACTGCTGGGATTCCAGGGAAACAGATTTGATTTCAAGGGGTTCCTTGACATCCGTTTTCCTGAATGATTTCCTGAGCAGAATTAACCTTTTTTTCGGGCCCGGGATGGAACCTTCTATCAGGACATAATTCTTTTTGACAAGTCCGTAATTCACAAAACCCCCCTTAACCTCGAGGCCGCCATTCCCTATCTTCACGAGTCTTTTATTGTATTCCGTTCTGGTCTGGAAACCCAGTTGCCCGGCCTGGGGAATAGCGCCCGGCAGAACCCTTCCGGGTGTGACAGGACCCATCGTCCCTATATGCCTTCTTTTCTCCTTGTTCTTTCTCGAGCGTATCTTCACCCCGAACCTCTTCACAACCCCCTGAAATCCTTTTCCCTTTGTCACGGACTTAACATCAACGTACTCGCCTTCCGAGAAAACCTCGGAAACATCAATTTCCTTCCCCAGTTTTTCTTTGGCATATTTCAATTTTTCCTCGTTCGTTCCTGAAAGGTCAATTTCAAAAACCTCGGGTTTTTTCTTTCCCAGACCTGTTTCTCTCGGCTGGGTGTGAACCAGCAAACGTATATCGGCTATCTCGTTCAACCTGCCCTCAAAATCCGATATGTTTGATTTTGGCTCTTTGGGAACATCAAGCTTTCTAACCAAATCCTTTTTCAAATCCTTTGCCCACACCATTCCAAGCGTTTCCAGACCTTTCTCCCCTTTCTTGTAGAATTTTATTCCAAAAACGAACAGCGGGGGACATTCAATAACCGAAACCGCTTTTGAAACATCCTGGCCCTGTGTCACGCTCCCCTTCCTGTTGTCTGTGAATACTATTTGCGTCATCCCTGCTTTGTATCCTCCAAATTCAAGAGGTTTTACTTCCCCCACTTTTTTCAAGTTCTCGGATTCTCTCGAATGTTTAAATCGTGGATATATTCTCTTCGCCCTCTTTCTCGGCCAGAATGCGCGCGAACCTGCTTTCGGTTTGTGTCCTTTAGCCATAATATCCCTTCAAGACTATACTCTTCTTCCTCCCCT
>CAZTCK010000087.1:0-2869 GCA_964612625.1 uncultured archaeon
AGTCTCTCTATTATCACGCGGTCGAGCTCTTCCACATCTCTCACGCGTATGAGCAAAACGATGTCTATCGTTCCCGTTACGATATCCGCCCTCTCCACGAATTCGAATTTCCGGAGTTCTTTTACCAAATCGTGCTGTGTCTTTCGAAATCCCTTCAAATACTTTGAATCGACCTTGACCAGAACGTAAGCAGCGAGCGGTTTTCCGGTCTTTTTATAGTCAACCTCGATCGTGAACCTCTTGATAACCCCTAGCGATTTTAACCGCTTTATCCTGTTGTGAACGGTTGTTATCGGAAGGAGCGAGCGGGAGGCGATCTGGCGGACCGTAAGGCTGCCGTCTTCTTTCAAAAGTTCGAGGATTCTCAGGTCTTTTTTATCAAGTTTTACCTTCATATTGAAACATATGTTCCATTTAATATATAAATTTTCGTAATTTTTGTAAAATTTTCCATAAAAACAGGGAAAGATTTATAAATACGTCCGGAGAATCGTAAACTACCCAGGAGGTGATTGAAATGACGGGTGATTCACGGAATTTCGAAACTTAGGGAATCTTTGGGCAAACTCGAGAGGCGCCACTTCACCATACGCGAACCCAGAATGGTCTGCGTTCTGAAAATTCAGGACAGAATTCTTCGTTCTGCGGGTGAATTCCTTTCAAGGGAGGGATTCGTCCAGATACAGGCCCCGATCATCGGGCCGGCGACCGACCCCGGGCTTCGCGGGGCGAAACAGGCGGTTATCGATTTCTACGGAAGGCCTATGAAACTGATGGGCTCCATGCTTTTGCACAAGCAGATGGCGATGGCTTCGCTGGAGAAGATATTCGCATTCTCCCCGAACATACGATTCGAGCCGGAAGAGAGCGTGCACACAGGGAGACACCTCGTTGAATTCTACCAGCTTGACCTCGAGGCAAAGGGATACGACTACGAGAGGATGATGGACCTGGGCGAGCGAATGATAGTTTACGTTATCAGACAGGTCAAAAAACACTGCGCTGAGGAACTGGCGTTTCTCGGCAGGACGCTCGAAATTCCAAAACTCCCCTTCAAAAGACTAACGCACAGAGAGGCGGTGGATATGTCGAGGGATTTGGGCTTCGATGTGAGTTATGACCGGGAAATTCCGTGGGAGGCGGAATGCGCACTTTCGGAGCGGATGGGTGAATTCTTCTGGGTAAAGGACTATCCCACGGGTTCGAGAGGGTTTTACGACAGGATTGACCCGGAGGACCCGAAAAAACTCAGGGACTTCGATTTGTTTTACCCGGAGGGATACGGTGAAGCGATATCAGGAGGGGAAAGGGAAACCGACCTGGCGAAAGTTCAAAAGAAAATGAGAGAGGCGGGTATTGATTTCGAAGGGTACGAGTGGTATTTCGAAATGCTCGCACACGGAATTCCGGAGTCCGCGGGGTTCGGCATAGGAATAGAGAGACTCACGAGGTTTATCTGCGGTCTTGACTTCGTCTGGGAGGCAGCGCCCTTCCCGAAGGTCGCGGGCGTTGTCTCGCCTTAAACAAATAAAAGGAAAGCAGATAAAATTTAATAGAGGTGGGCGGATGAACATAGACAGGGTTCCAAAAAGCGTGGGAAAGACAATCGAAATAAAGGGCTGGGTCTACCGCAAGCGTGAAAGCAAGAACATCATCTTTCTCGTGATGCGCGATTCGAACGACGTTGTCCAGTGCACGATAACTGACGAACACAGGGACTTTGAAAAGGCAAAGAAGCTGACAATAGAATCCTCTGTTATAATCAGGGGAAAGGTTGTGAAAGATAAGCGCGCGCCAACAGGATATGAAATAAAGATTTCAAAACTCGAACCCGTCCACATCGCTGAACGCTTCCCCATAACCCGTGACAAATCGAAAGAATTCCTCCTTGACGTTCGCCACCTCTGGCTGAGGTCACGCTATCTGACAGCGATAATGAAGGTCAGGCACACGGTAATAGGGGCGATACACAAGTTCTTCCGTGACCGCGGATACTACGAATTTCACCCCCCTATTTTCCAGCCGATTCAGTGCGAGGGAGGGGCGACGTTATTCGAAGTTAAATATTTTGATGACCTGATATATCTCACCCAGTCATGGCAGTTGTACGCCGAAGCAGCGATATTTGCCCTGGAGAAGGTTTATGATGTCGCCCCGACATTTCGCGCGGAACGCTCGAAAACATCGAGACACCTCGCCGAGTTCTGGATGGCCGAAATGGAGGCGGCATGGATGGAGCTGGACGAGGTCGTAAGGGTAGCAAAAGACGAGGTTCGTTTCATAATCAAAGAGGTTCTGAAACACAACAGGAAAGAACTCGAATTCCTCGGCCAGGACGTGAAAAAACTCGAACGCATCGCGAAGAAACCTTTTCCCACCATAACCTATACAGAAGCGCTCGAAATCCTCAGGAAGAAGGAAAAAATGCGGGTTCCGTGGGGGAAGGACCTGCGGACGATAGAGGAGGATCGCTTGATGAAGCACTTCGATACGCCGGTTGTCGTTACGCATTACCCGAAAGAAATAATGGCATTTTACAAACCGAAAGACCCGAAAGACCCGAAAACCGCTTTGTGTTTCGACATGCTTGCCCCGGAGGGATACGGAGAAATAATAGGGGGCTCGCAGAGGGATACGGATGTGAATGAACTGATCAAATCCCTCAGGAAGATGGGGGAGAAACCCGAAAACTACGAATGGTATCTCGACCTCCGCAGGTACGGGAGCGTCCCTCACTCGGGATATGGTTTGGGGGTCGAAAGACTCGTTGCGTGGCTGTGCAAACTCGAGAACATAAAGGATGCGATTCCCTTCCCGAGAACGATGGTGAGGTACAGGCCGTGAACTCGCACTTGTAGCCGCAAAATTT
>CAZTCK010000088.1:0-2855 GCA_964612625.1 uncultured archaeon
GATTAAAGCACATTCCCGATTAACCGAAAAGGGTTATTTTCCGTTAACGCTTTTTGACAAATTAAAGCACATTTCCAATTAGCAGAAAAGGGTTAAAGGGGTTTGTTTTAAATATCCTCTTTACAATTATTATACAAATTTTCTCAGAGGGCATGGTTATGGTTCTCAGACACATCAGAAGGTTAAAGAACAAGTTCACGTCCATAGTGAGGAGGATTTTCAGGAAGAAAAAGAACATAAAGATCGGCCTGTATGGGCCTGTCAATTCGGGCAAGACCACGCTCGCGAACCGTATCTGCATGGACTGGCTGGGAGAGGAACTCGGAAAGGTTTCCGTTGTGCCGCACGAAACCAGGGAAATACAGATGAAGGAAAAGGTCACGATCAGGGACAACGGGAAATCGCTCACTTTCAACCTCGTTGACACCCCCGGGATAGCAACAAAAATAGACTTCGAGGATTTCCTGAGATACGGACTTAAAAGGAGCGAGGCCAAGAAGCGCGCTAAAGAAGCAACGAAGGGCGTGATAGAGGCAATCAAATGGCTCGAAAACATGGACCTCGTTCTCGTCGTCCTTGATTCCACCAGGAACCCTATAAATCAGGTAAACATCACGATTCTCGGAAACCTCGATGCGAGGAATATCCCCTTCATCATAGTTTCGAATAAAATAGACCTCAAGAAATCGGACACCATGAGGATACGCAACGCGTTCCCTGGTTACGACGTGATTGGGGTTTCCGCGAAAACAGGGGCGATGATGAACGAACTATATAAACTCCTGCTGAAGAAGCTGTGATAGCATGCTGAGGATAAAGTTTATACCATACGAGAAGCTGAAGAAGATGGAGTATTCGGAGATACTTGAAGAGGTGAAAGAGGGAACGATAATCCTCGTGGATGCGAAACTCTCGCCATCGGAAGAGGCGGATTTGATAGAGGAGACCATGAAGCTCATTTCAGATAAGTTTTCAGGAATAGAGGTGAGCTCGATCGAGCTCAGCGAGCTGAGGGAGATGACAGGGTTTGACAGGTTCAAAAATATGATTGTGGACAGGATTCTCGGGAAGAAGAGGGGGATGACAATAATAGGGCCGGCCAAGATAATAAGGAAGATAGAGAAAAACCCCGAGGAGCTTCTGCTTTACATGTGAGGTTTGATTGAATGCCGAACAAATGCACGAAATGCGGGAAGATACATCCGGATGACGCTCCTTACCTTCTGGAGGAGGGATGTGACAGGTGCGGGTCGAGATTTTTCTTTTATGTAAAGGAATCCGCGCTCAAGCAGGCAGAGGAAGACATAAAGAAACTTTCGCGAAAGGAAATAGAGGAAATCGAAAAAGACATAAGGGAGATAGTCTCGGAAGTTGAGAGACCTGTGGAAGAGGATGAAACCGTAATACTTGATGTGGAGGCGATAAGGGTCATAAAACCGGGGAAATACAGGATAGATGTTACGAATCTCTTTACGCAGAGACCGATTGTGATAAGGATAGGGCCCGGAAAGTATGAAATAGACCTGACCACCATCATGGGCCGATTAAAAAAGAGAGAGGGGTGAACATGAAAAACCTCAAAACACTGGCATATCTTTTTTTCGCGATTCTCCTGGCAGGGGCGGTAATCCACATAATAGAGATTTTCTACACGAAGACGTTCACGGGCATGCTTATGGCAGTAATCGGAGGGGTTGGAATGGTATGCGTTTTCGCCCTCCACGCAGGCGAGGCCGGGAAGAAAAGAAAGTTCCGCTGGAGGGTGTCGCATATCGGGCTTGTGGCCATCATCCTGATAGTGATAGGAATTGCGGTGAACATAGCATGCAGTTTTCTCTTTCCCGAGTATGTGGGGGTTGGAAATGAATTCATAACATGGGGATTCATAGTGGCGGTCATAGGTTTTTTCGTGTATGCTGTAAAGGAAAAAGGATTCAAATAGATTTTTCGAATTTCACGCCCTTGTTCGTGACTATAACCTTCATGAAGTCTTTCGCTGCAAAGGAGTTTTTGAAAATCTTCCTTGCCTCGTTTTCGATCTCTTTCAGATTTGTGTACCTCCTCGAGAAGTGCGTGAGGATGAGACAGCGGACCTTCGCCCTCTTTGCGAGTTCGGCCGCTTCCTTCGCGCCCGAATGCATCATCTCCTCCTTCGTCTCGATGAATGTCGCATCGTGTATCAGGAGGTCGGCGTTTTTCGAGATTTTCACCACGTTTTCGCATGGTTCGGTATCGCCTGTATAAACAACCTTCACTCCGGGTTTCCGGACGCCCACGTCTTCAAGCGTTATCTTCTTTCCCCGGAAGAGAATTTCCCCCTTTTCCTTCAGCTTTCCCACGAGTTTGCCCTGTCTGAGGCCGAAAAGTTTCTCTGCTTTCTCTATGTCCACGTTCATTTTGTCGCGTTCGCGGAAGGCATACGCTACTGAAGGAACGGAGTGCTTCGTGGGGATTGCGGTAATTTCGAAATCTTTTGTTTCGAATACTTTTGTTTCCCTGTCCCCCTCGAAGGGAACGGATTTTGGTATTACTCTGAATCCTGTTCCCCAGTAATCGAGGTCCAGTATATCCCCGATAAAACGTTCGGCATCCGGGCCGTGAATGTAAAGCGGACGTTTTCTCCCTTCCAGGTTCATGGTATAGAGCAGACCTATCAGACCCACCCAGTGGTCTGCATGCCAGTGGGTGATGAAGATGCGGTCGATCTTCATGAACGATATGCCTTTCGCTATTATCATCTGCCTCTGCGTCCCTTCCCCGCAGTCGAAGAGGAAGTTGTAGCGGTCGTAATGGAAGAATATCGCGGAGTGGTTTCTCGTCTTTGTGGGCGGGCCGCTTCCTGTCCCGAGGAATGT
>CAZTCK010000089.1:0-2751 GCA_964612625.1 uncultured archaeon
TTTGAATCCCCGAACCAGACTGTTCGATAATGCCTCCCGTTAACGAGCATAGAATTAGGGTGGTTTTAAGATTAAAATATTTTCATATAAAGAGAGGCGCGAAAACTAAGGCAACAATAGACATGAGCTTTATCAGAATATTCAGTGAAGGACCGGCTGTGTCCTTGAACGGGTCGCCGACCGTGTCTCCCACGACAGATGCTTTGTGGGTCTCACTCCCCTTTCCCCCAAGATTTCCCTTCTCCACGTACTTCTTCGCGTTATCCCATGCCCCCCCGGAATTGGCCATGAAAAGGGCAAGCAAAAACCCGGAGGCAATAGCCCCTGCCAGCATTCCTCCCAAAGCTTCGGCCCCCAGAACAAGACCCACAGCAATGGGGGCGAGTATTGCGAGCAGACTCGGGACCACCATCTCTTTCAGGGCAGCATGTGTTGAAATCGCTATGCACTTTTCGTAATCGGGTTTGCCTTTCCCTTCCATTATCCCCTTTATTTCCCTGAACTGCCTGCGAACTTCATTAACTATCTCGAACGCTGCCTTGCCCACGGCATTCATGGTGAATGAGGAGAAGAGGAAGGGCAACAGCGCACCTATGAACAACCCCGTGACAACGGCAGGGTTGAGAAGCGAAATTGTGGACAGACCAACCGTTGTTCCGTAAACAGCGAATAAAGCCAGGGCAGTGAGCGCAGCAGAGCCTATCGCAAAACCCTTTCCTATCGCAGCCGTTGTGTTTCCTACCGCATCCAGAGTTTCACACCTTTCCCTGATCTCCTTTCCGAGTTTCGCCATCTCAGCGATTCCGGCCGCGTTGTCAGCAACGGGCCCGTATGTATCTGTGGCAAGAGTGATTCCGAGCGTGGAAAGCATGCCCACGGCTGCGATGGCTATCCCGTACAAACCGGCGAAGTGGTATGATATCATCATCGCTGCTCCCACCGCGAGTATCGGAACAGCCGTGCTTTTCATGCCCACGGAGAGACCTGATATGATATTGGTTGCCGGACCTGTTTGGGATGATTCGGCTATGGACTTTGCTGGTCCGCGGTTTTCTGAGGTGTAGTATTCTGTTATCAGACCTATTACCATTCCTGCAACCAGACCTGATATCACGGCATACCATACATTTATCGCCCCGGCACCGGAAACGTGTGTTATCAGGAAATAGGATATCACGAACATGAGGATTGCTGAGGCGAAAACCCCCTTGTTCAGCGCAAAGCGCGGGTCTTTGCCCTCCTTTGTCCGGACAAAAAATGTTCCTGCTATCGAAACTATTATCCCGAGTCCTGCAAGCATCATGGGAAGCGCGACCGCGTTGGCAAAGGCAATAACTGTAACCCCTATTGCCATCGCCGCGATAATGGAATCAACATAACTTTCGAACAGATCCGCTCCCATTCCGGCAACGTCCCCTACGTTATCGCCCACGTTATCCGCTATGACCGCAGGGTTCCTTGGGTCATCCTCTGGTATGCCTTTTTCCACTTTCCCCACCAGATCAGCCCCCACATCAGCGGCCTTTGTATAGACTCCGCCCCCTACCCTGGCAAAAAGGGCGATGCTTGAGGCACCGAAACCGAAACCGAACAGCACCTCGGTGCTCTGAAAGATTAAATACATGAGAGAAACCCCGAGAAGTCCGAGTCCGACAACACACATCCCCATAACTGTTCCGGAGGAGAAGGCTATCCGGAGGCCTGAATTGAGTGAATGCCTTGAAGCTTCGGATGTTCTTGCATTAGCGGACGTTGCAACGCGCATGCCTATGTTTCCCGTAAGAGCGGAGAAGAACGCTCCAACAACAAACGAGACTGCAGTCTCCTTATTTATAACGAAATAAAGCACAGCTGCCACGACAACGACAAATGCCGTCAGATATCTGTACTGTTTGTTGAGGTACGTGAGAGCGCCTCTGTACACAAGCGAGCTTATCTCCCTCATCTTTTCGTTTCCGGGAGACTTTTTCCTTATGAAGACAGCAGTAACAGCGGCAAAGAGTATTGCGAGCACGCCCGCAATCCACGGGAGGTTTTCTATCATACTTTTTTCACCTTCCGGCCCTTTAACCAATATTTGGATATCACGTATTTATAAATATTTCAGAATCTCTCTCAAATCCTTCTTTTTGATGACCACATCTGAAACTTCGTTTAACTTCTCGGATTTCGAATTGAATGCGATTGACAACCCCGCAGATTTCGCTATTTCGATGTCGTTGTCGTGGTCTCCCACAAACACGCACTCCTCCGGGCTGATCCCCTCTGTTTCGCACAATTTTATCATCCCCGCTTTTTTGTGCTCCATGTCAAAAGGTGTTGCTTTCACCTGTTTTATCTCGCCTTTCTCGTCAAAAATTATCCTGTTTATGAAGACGTAGTCAAATATTTTTTCATAATCAGGAAGAAATTTCTCGAGCAGAATATCCAGACTTCCGGACATTATGGCTATCTTGAACTCCCTCCCTTTAAGTTCCTTCAACGTCTTTTTTGCTCCTCTCATGAGTTTTGCTTTTCCGAGGGCCTTGAGAATGGTTTCTCTCTTTGCTCCGTGCTTCTTGAGCAGCTCCATGTCCTTCTCGGCCCACTCCTGGTAAGTTATTTCCTTTGAGAAGAATTTTTCCATGGATTTTACCCTCTCCGGATGCTCGTCTATTCCGAAGTACTCATGCAAGGTCTTCCACACATATTCCACATTGTCTATTATCGTTCCGTCGAGATCGAAAATCACGATTTTTCTTCGCATACCCT
>CAZTCK010000090.1:0-2729 GCA_964612625.1 uncultured archaeon
AGCAGTGCAAGCACGACCCCGAGGAATCCCTCGCCTCCTATGAATCCCGCTGCTATTAACTGGCCCTTTTCTGTCAGCCCTTTCTTTTCGGCGAGGTAACGTATGATTCCCCCGGCGAACAAAGGGAAGGATAATTCAATCGGGGCGTACAAACCGATTCCGAAGGCGATGGGAACGATTCCCTGGCGGAAGTAAATCGAAATTAAGGTGAGTATCCCGCCTGCGATTGCTCCGATGACGAGGTATTGCGAAATTCCCCCGGCTGAAACTATCGCGGACAGCGCAACTGCCTGCGGGGCGGGGAGATCGACCGACCCTATTTTGTACATCTGGTCAAGAGCGAGCAGCACGATTCCCACCACTATACCCGATGAAAAAACGCTTATTATCTGGGATTTTATCTGGTCTCCCGGTTTCGTCCCCACAAGCGAACCCGCTTTCAAATCCTGCATAAAATCTCCTGCCATACCCGCGGATATGCAGAGGATAGCGGCGAGTGTGACCGCCACGACAGGATCGAGCTGAACGAAAAGCAGGACGATTATCAGAATAGCCATCGCGAAGACCTCCATGGGGTCTATGTTTATCTCGCCTGTTATCCTTGCAGCTATGTAGCTCACAAGAAACGCCCCGAATATCGAGACTATCGCCATCACGAAATTCAGTTTAAGGGCGTAACTAAGGAGGACGACGAAAACCAACAGAACGAAAAACCACCATTTGCTCTTCCGGAAACCCATACCCTCCAGCATGGGTTTGAAAGCGGGCAATCCCTTCGCCAGGAAATAAACCACGCTCGCCCCTATGATAACGCCGATTCCAAAAGGTTTCGTCACCGTCATTATCGCCGCGAACTTGTCAGGGAAAAATCCGAGCGAGAGCAGGGCGGGAACGACCATGAAATACGAAACCACCGCGCCCGCAAACCACACACCCGTGAATTTCAGTCCTATGAGGAATCCTCCTGCGAACGGGACGAGTGATATGCTCGACCCGAACGAGAGGAATTTCGAGAGCGGGGATTTGAGCGAGGAGAGGTTAAAAAATGACGGAAACGCACGAAAGTAATCACGGACAATCGTGAACAGGCCGGCGAGACCGAACATCCCGAAAATAATTTTTGCCTTCTTTCCTCCCTCATCCCCTGCCTCCAGAACCTTCGCTGTCGCCGTCCCGTCGGGATACGGGAGTTTCAAACGCTCTATCATTTCCTTTCGCAGAGGGATTGTGAACAAGACCCCGAGAAGCCCCCCAACAATCGCGATAAATGTGACATCGAATACTGAAATTTCAAGTCCGAGAAGCCAGATAGCAGGGACGGTGAATATGATTCCGGCCGCGAGCAGTCCGCCCGTCGAGGCCGCGGTTGCAGCAACGTTAACCTCGTTCTTGTTCGTCCCTCCAAACACCCGCAGAATTCCGAAGGACATGATGGTCGCGGTGATTATCGGCCAGTATACGCCACCGACTTTCAAACCCGCGTATGCCGAATACATGCACACTACAACTGACAGCAGAATCCCGACAAAAATCGCTTTCAAAGTGAATGCCTTATTCGACATAATTTTGGAATGTTGCGATTCATTTAAAAAGGTTGGGGAGCGGACTTCGTTCGTTGACGAAGAATTTCCCAAAAGTATTAAATTCTCTCCGCCTTCTATAACTTCCCATGAAGCACGAACCCCTGTCTCTCGAAAGTCCTTCGCTTGCTGGAGGGAAAGTTATCCTCCGGCCGGGCGAGGAGGTGGGCGAACATATCACGGAAAACAGGGAGGAAGTGATAATCGTTCTGAAAGGAAATGCCACGCTGGTAAAGGCGAACGAAAGGATAGAACTGAGCGAGGGCGAGACGCATTTCATAAAAGAGGGAATAAAGCACAATGTGAAGAACCTCTCAAACGAACCGCTTGAATATATTTATGTCGTAAGAAAGTTCGAATGAATCAGAAAATCACCTCAAATCCGTCCACCACGACTCTGCCTTCGTATTTCCGCGCGAGCGGCTCTACTTCCTTCACAAGGGTGTCGAGTGAAAAGTTCGTGTTTTTCGGATCTCCGATTGGAACAACGAAAAACGGCGAGTCTTTTGTCAGTCTCTCTCCGAAACCGTGGTCTCCGAGCGCGATTTTTATCGCGGTCTCCACCTCCTGAAGCGCGTAGTCTTTCTGGAGGAATCTCCTGCTCACCACAAATCCGATCGGAAGCTGCTCAATTCTCGATGGATTGAACATTCCCGTTCCATCAACATAAACAACCCTCGCTATGTGAAAACCGCTCGGTCTCGCCATCTCCTCTATTGGGATGTGTCTGTAATTCACGCCGAGCTTGTCCGCGATTGTCCGCGAGAACTCCTTCCCAAGTTTATCTCCTTCAGACGGGTCGAAACCATTTTGAACAGCATATATTTTCGCGGCTCCGCATTCGTCATGACTCGTTATCTCCTTCACAATCCCCTTCTCTACGTAGGGTTCAAGGAGTCTCCGTGCGCCCTCCTCACCCAGAAGAATCCCGGACCCTGCAAGTCTGAAATCACCCTGTGGTGTCCCCTCATCCATACAAGTAACGACCCCGTTCTGGGAAGCAAACGCCTTTTCTATCCCGAGGTTTTCTGCATACTCCTTTATCCCGTAGGAGTGAATTTTTTCGAAAAGCGCTTTTTGCCCCCTCCAGTATTTCCCAATTTCCGCATTCATCCTTACACCAGGTTTAAGAATTCTATTGAGGGTGCA
>CAZTCK010000091.1:0-2724 GCA_964612625.1 uncultured archaeon
CTTTAATCTTTCCACAAGAATTTAAAAATCCACGGTTTAAACATTTTAACTGTGGTTCTATGGCAGACATAGTTCAGGCTATCGAGAATCTTTTTGTCAACAGATATGATGTTTACCCGAGGCAGCTGGACGGTCTTAACGAATATAGGGTCATCAAAGAGAAAATAAACAAAGATTTAATAGCAAAGCATTTGAGTGGTGAAATAACAATCGGTTCTTTTCAGATAAACCCGGAGGATAACAAAGTGAAATGGATATGCTTCGACTTCGACGGGCATCTGGCAGAGGAACTTGAAAAGGCAAAAAAGCTTTTCAGCAGGCTGAAAGAAAAAGGATTCAGCCCTCTGCTCGAGTTCAGTGGCAGGAGAGGCTATCACATATGGCTTTTTGTCGAGCCTGTGGACGCATCGGTGGCGAGGAAATTCGCAACAGAGATATCGAAAGATTCGAAACCCCACGAGGTTTTCCCCAGACAGGATAAAATAGAAAAAAACGAGTTCGGCGGTCAGGTCAAAATACCGTTGGGTATTCATAGAGCTTCGAAACAAAGAAGTTTCCTCTTCGATGAAAATTTCAGACAGCTTTCAGACACCGAAAGCAGAAAGCTCCTGATAAAAATCAACAATCAGCCGAGGGATGTTGTGAGGGTAAGGAGTTTAAAGGAATTCATATAAAATTTAGAGAAATGCCTCCAAGTCTGTGCTATCACCTGTCAATATTTCAAGGGCTTTGTCAACAAGTCCACCATGAGTTTTTTCAATTCTTTCCCTCAATTTGTGTACAACCTCGAAATAAGGACTTCCAGCTTTAGTCTTTCTTGTCGCAAATATGAGGTGGTAATTAAATTGCCCACCTTTTGTGCTCTTTATGTTGATACTTTCAACCAATTCTCTGCTATTCTCTTTTAATTTATCCATGTAAATAGTTAGCAATTCATGAGCATTATTTGAAGTTTTCCAAGTTTCATCTCCAAAAAAGTTGTTGAATGCTTTTTCATCTGATTTATCCCCTTTATATTTTCCAAGGCATCTTTCAATCTGTTTCGTGGGGAAATTGAAAATTATATCCCCTGGCAGTTTTAGCAGTTTTTCCATAGTTTCCCAGTTTACATCGAGACCTTCATTATCAATGAAAGCTAGATAATTAGATGCCGAACCACGGATTCTCCTTATGATTTCTGATATAGCCTCATTACAATCTTTTGGAAAAACATCCGGACGTATCCCAATATCATTTAATCTTTCTTCTAATACTTTTGCGTGATTAGCATTTTTCTCTACTAGAAGAAACTTGTCAAATGGCCTATGTGCAAATTCGGCGGCGATTAAAGGAGACCCGACGAATACCTTTCCACTTTTCTTTAGTCTATTGAGACCAGAATCCGCTAACAGGTCTATGTATACCATTTCTTTGCACCAAGAAAATTTTGAAAAAACTTTGGTGTACACATCAAGGTAATACATAAGACTTGTGAGCTTTAGAGGCGTCAAAGAATGTGCAGGATAAAAAACTTCTGGTTCTATCTTAGAAATTTTATCAGCGGTTTTCAGTAATTCAACAAGTTTTTCTTTTAACCATCGCCAATCTGGCTTCAGTCTTTTGCTCTCACCATACACAATTACACCTTATCTTCATGTAATCCATCCCAAGCCTGTTCCACATCCCGATCGTTTCCTTGCACATCGCCACGTTTTTGAAATTGTGGTTTTCTTTCAGATAGCTGAATAAGGTCGAGTATATCTCGAACCTCGTTCCGGAATCGAGCTTTCTGCCCCAGTTCGATCTCTCTGAAAGGTATTCTGTCCAGCTTTTGTCTTTGCAGTTGTTTATCGTGCTTTGGAGGCCTCTCGGAGATCCAACCGTTATCCTCTCCGGAACGAACTTGTCGAAAATCCTGTCTATGAGGGATTTGTAGGAAGCCTGCCAGTTTTTTATGGGAACTATCGGATCTATTCTCAACCTTACTTCATACCCTATTTCAGATAATTTTTTTGCGGCAGTTAATCTCTTGGCCGGTGAAGGCGCTTTCCTTTCCCACCTCTTTGAAACAGGGAAAGCGTTTACAGTGAAGCTTATTATCGGACTGTGGCTTGTCCTGTTGTTAATCAGGTTTTTTATGTAATTGGCCTTGCTGAGGAACAAAACCCTGTGCTTTTTCTGCGTTGCGAATATTGGTAGAACAAGTTTCGAAAGCGCATAACCATTGTTTTCGAACATGAGGGAATCCGCAAGTTCTCCTGTGTTGAGAACCTCTTTCGGATAGGAATTCCCGTGGTTTGTCTCGTCCAGAAAACTTTCCAAGTGAAATCTTATTTTGTCAAACTTCTTTTTTCTCGGTGCAGTCTTTTGAGGCAAAAATCTCAAAGTCCCCTTCAGATAACACCATGCACAGTCAAAAGGGCAGCCATATGCCCATTTCAATTCCAGAAAATGAGGGCAAACCACATCATTAGCTTTTTCAGGTGGCGGGGTTCTGTCAAACCTCTTTATTATAGAGCCATCTCCTACCTGCTTAACCAACCTCAGAAGAGAGCCATCGAGTTGCTTGTACAAGCCGTATTTTATAGAAACCGTTTTATTGAGAACACCCAAACCCCTCACCCCCAATAGAATATTAAAATAGAATTTAATAAAACCGACGTTTAAACATTTTCCGGTTAAAAAATAAGATCCAGATCCTTCAGGCGTTTTTTAACCTCGGGCATGCATTTCGGGCAGACCCAG
>CAZTCK010000092.1:0-2715 GCA_964612625.1 uncultured archaeon
ACCGACTGTTGAAATAATTTCTCATACGCCCGACCTCGAGAGACTCTGCACCGCTGCGGTGAAGCACACGTACAGGAAGGAAGGGCCTTCGGAACTCCTGAAGAGCGTTAAGGAAAAGGACAAAGAACACCTTCTGGGGAATATTATGAGGGCCGGGCATCTGTCCGTCATAGAGCACGGATACTTTACCATATTCTTCACGGACGTTTCGGTCTTCTTCGAGCAGTTCCTTATCGAACACCGCCTCGCTTCGTACACCGTGAAGTCAAGGAGATACGTGGATTACAGCGAGTCGGGTTTTGTGATACCTGACTATTTCGAGGACAAGCCCGTTCTCCGAAAAAAATATGTGGAAACCATGGAAGGGCTGTTCGGGATATACAAATTTCTGGTCGAAAAGGGCGTTCCCGTGGAGGACGCGAGATTCGTCCTCCCGTACTCCTTCAAGACGAGCATAATATGCACAATGAATTCGAGAGAACTCCGCCTGTTCCTCGAACACTGCCTCTCGAGCAGATACGAGGAGATTAGAAAGGCTGGAAGGGTTCTGCTGGGAAAGGTGAAGCGCATCGCCCCGAGAATTTACGGGGACCTGGAACTGAAAACTCCGGAAAGAGAGGACATGGCAGCGAATTTCAGGGGAGAGGCGAGGCCGAGGAGAAAGGTCGAGCTTCTTTACCATACGGACAATCCGGATGACAGGGTTGTGCTTGCTCACCTTATGAAAAACACGCAGGGGGGCATGGAAGTTCTCGGAAATATGCCGGAGGAGGAGAAGGAGAGAATAATCAGAAGTGTTCTGAAGAGCAGGAGGCCGAGGGAGCTTGAGCAGGTGAATTTCACCTTCAGGATAAACAACCTTTCCCTGTCTATTCTCACCCACATAACAAGGCACAGAATCCACTCCCTTCTCGTTCCGGATTTCGCGAGGGCGGGGAAGAGCGAGGACTACATCGTGCCGGAAAGCGTGAGGAAGACGGACATACTCGAGAGGAAATACAGGGAAGCATTCGAACTCTCAAAAGAATTTCACAACTTCCTTCTGAATGAGAAGGTTCCTGAAACCGTTCTCGTTTACAATTACCTGAGCGGGAATCTGATTGACGTGGTAACGACCATGAACGCCCGCGAACTCTATCACTTCTTCCGCCTGCGAACGTGCCTGCGCGCGCAGTGGGAGGTCCGCGGAATAGCGGAGGAGATGCTGAAACTCGTCCTCGAAGTCGCTCCCTTGACCTTCCAGAAGGCCGGGCCTTCATGCTTTCTGTTCGGAAGATGCCCGGAGGGGAAGCTCGCGTGCGGAAAGTTCGATGAAGTGGTTGCGAAGTACGCGGAATTTCACAATTCCTTCGGTTCTTCCTGAACGCCGTTTCAGGGGTCCGTCAGAAAATCCAGGAGCTTCTTTTCCACGGGCTCTTTTCTGCATATCGGCCCCTTTATGAACTCGCATCCGTCCCATCCGAAAACTCCGTAATGGCCGAGTTTTACTTCCTCCCCGTATTTTCGCCTCTGGATTTCCGCCTCGTCACACGTGTTTTTGAGTGTCTGGAGAGCGTTGCTGGGCATGTGCCTGTAGAAGATCTCATCGGGGTTATGCACAAGGACGGTAGCGCCTTTTTTGAGCGCCTCGCCGAGTGTCCTGCCGCACCCGTCCCCTCCCCATCCGCTCAGAATCAGCACCAGAAGATTTCCCTCCCCGTATCCCGCTTCCATTGCCTTCTCCAGCTGGAAATTGAGCATATTCTCAAGGGTCAGTTCCTCCCCGAAATCCCGGAAGTAAACCCTCCCTTTCGGACCCCACTCCCCGCGCGCATCTCTCCACAGAGCCACAGAACTTGGCCTTTCCGGTTCCTGTGTTTCGTGTTGTATGTCTTTAAGACCTTTGTAGAAGTGGAATCCGGGCTCGAGCGGTCTTCCGTCTGCAACCACGTTGCTTTCCAGGTCCATACCCAGACTCTTGTAGTCAAGAATCAGACCCTTATCGACCGGTTCGCTCCTGTGCTCCACAAGGTAAAGCGCGCCTTTTCTCAGTATATCTCCCCGCTCTTCACAATCCATAACCTGCTTCAGACTGAAAAAACCTCCCATTGAACCGAGGGCCATGATGAGTTTGGGATTTTTGTAACTCATATACTATCTTTAAGTGGTTACAATTTATAAATTTTTGCGCACGGGCGACAGCCAGATTCGTAAAGGTTATAAATATTCGTAGTAAATTTTATGTCTATGTGATCGAAACATTGAGGCAAATTATGTTTTTCAAAAAGTTCAGGGAAAGACGGAAGGTCACCAGGCACGTGAGGGAAATCCTGGAAGAGAGGCTCCCCGACTACATAGATGACTTCGCCGGCAACCCCTACGAGGCGGCTGCAATTCCGGGGGTGATAGCAGTATTTTCCGAAACAATGGGAATATGGTATTCCAGTTCAGAAAAGGAAAAGAAAGAAGAGCTGGACGTGGTGTTAAACGACCCTGAAAAACTACACGATATTTTCTGCGGATTTCTCGGGACGGTCTACAGAAACAAAACAGGATACGTGGAAGAAGAATTGACGTACAGACAGGCGGGGGGAAGCAGCGGGGCGTAGTCACCCGGATTTCACAGCTCCCTCAGTTTTTCGTGGACACCGGAGTATATTTTTTGCGCGTTCAGCGAATTTTTTAAAGACCGCGGAGAAACCTTTATCGTGAGACCATCGAGCTGGAATTAAGGCC
>CAZTCK010000093.1:0-2702 GCA_964612625.1 uncultured archaeon
CAGTCAAGACTGATATACACTACCCGAACAAATACAGACCAAGAACAAATCCCGGTTACGTGACGGAGTACAACCCCAGCAGATAAATATTCCAAGACCACCCAAACATACTTATTCGCATTCCCCTCTACCTCAATTCTCATTTCAGACTTAAGGCGAACCACCGAAACCTTTATAAACCCTAATGAATATATATTCAATATAAATAATGAATATAAATTCAAAAAGGCTTAGGCAAATTCGCTTGGAAGGCGAGCGAAACGGAGTGAAGTGAGACTCCTTTTCGCTTAAGCCTTTTCTTGAAAAAGGCTTAGGAGGTGGTAGCCATGCCGTGGGGAGATGGAACAGGTCCGTGGGGTTTAGGACCCATGACAGGCAGAGCAGCAGGTTACTGTGCAGGCTATCCGGTTCCGGGATACATGAATCCGGGTCCGGGGTTTGGCAGAGGCTTCGGAAGGGGCTTCGGGCGAGGCTTCGGAAGGGGCAGAGGCTTCGGATGGAGATTCTGGTTTGCCCGACCGGCTTACTCGTATCCTCCGGTTCCTGCAAGAACGGTTCCTGCCAGATACACACCAACAGCAAATTACGAGTACGCCAGAGAAGATGAGATAGCAGATCTGAGAGCGGAGAAGGAATTGCTCGAAAGGGACATGAAAGCGATAGAAAATGAAATAAAAGAGATAAACGAAAGGCTTAAAGAGCTCGAAAGCAAGAAATAAGCAGGGGTTTCGAATGACGCAGGTTTCGCCTGCGTCATGCTTACTTGAGGTTACATCATGCCGAGACCTAGGATTCCGAGAAGGGTGTGGTTTGAGCCGTTTGCAACCTACTACAAACCGGTGGGGATCCCTCTGCCCTCACTCCAGGAAGTTGTCCTAACAATGGACGAGTTCGAATCCATTCGCTTAAAGGATTATGAGGGGCTTGACCAGACCGGGGCAGCAGAGAGAATGGGCATTTCACAGTCGACATTCCAGCGAATTTACGAGAGTGCGAGGAAGAAGATGGCGGACGCGATAGTTAACGGTAAGGCGATAAGAATCGAAGGCGGCCCGTACCGAATGATGGGCCGCGGCAGGGGAATGGGGAGGAGATTCAGGGGAGGAAGGTTCTGAGCATGTCTTCAAAAATCAGAGAATCCGCAGGCAAAACATTTAATGCGTTCAAAAACACAATGCCCATACTCATAGGCGTGCTTCTGCTAATTTCACTTCTTCTCACTGCAGTTCCGAGGGAATTTTACGCTGCGTTCTTCACAGGAAATCCAATCATCGATCCGTTTGTGGGGGCGCTCTTCGGCAGCATAGCTGCCGGCAACCCCATAAACAGCTATGTGATAGGAGGAGAACTCCTCAAAAACGGGGTTTCACTCCTCGCAGTTGTCGCCTTCATCGTGGCGTGGGTGACGGTGGGTGTTGTCCAGTTCCCTGCCGAAAGTCTCATGCTGGGAAAGAGATTCGCGTTTTTTCGAAATGCCACAAGCTTCGTGCTTTCCATAATAATCGCGGTTCTAATGGTCTTCACGCTGGGGGTTCTGGGATGATGTTGAGGAAAGCGAGGGAGAGAATCGGGACAGGGTGGCTCTTTCTGGGGGCAGTCCTGCTGATTTATCTTATGCTTGGTTTCGCCAACTTCCCCCTCTTCATCAAATCAGGAAGCGCGTTCGTGAAAATCTTTGTTAACATACTTCCGGTCATCGCTCTGGTCTTCGGCATAATGTTCCTCTCCAATTTCATCCTCACGGCCGAAAGGACGGCGAAATATCTCGGCAGCGAATCGGGCATGAAGGGTTGGATGGTCGCGATCGTTGGCGGCATCCTTTCGACAGGCCCGATTTATATGTGGTATCCTCTGCTTGCGGATTTAAGGGAGAAGGGGATGAAACCCTCTTTAATCGCGACGTTCCTCTACAACCGCGCTGTGAAAATACCGCTTATACCCATGATGATATACTACTTTGGCTGGGCGTTCACGATTTTGCTGACGGTTTACATGGTCATATTTTCCGTTATACAGGGTTCGATTGTTGGAAAAATCGTCAGGAGGTGAAAAAATGAAAATAGCGGTTGCTTCGCTGGGAAAAGACGAGAATTCGGATGTGAGCGAAAGGGCGGGCAGGGCGCCGTATTACCTTATTTTCAATGAGAACGGCGAACTCCTGGAAAGTGTAAAGAATCCCTTTGCCATGGGTGGCGGGGGAGCAGGTTTCGGCGTAGCGAAAATGCTCGCGGACAAAGGTGTTGGAATAGTGATAGCAGGGAAATTCGGACCCAACATGACGAGTGCGATGGAGGCGAGAGGGCTGAAATACACGGAAGTGGGCGGAAAGGTCAGGGACGCGCTGAACGAAGTTTTGAAGGGATAAGCATGGAGAGAATAGTGATAACATCCGATGGCGATACGCTCGACAGCGAGGTATCACAGCACTTTGGCAGGTGTCCGTATTTTATAGTGCTTGAAATCGCGGAAGGGAGAACAAAGGCATGGAAGGCAGTAAAAAACCCGTATTTCGAAAATCACGTCCCCTTCGCCGTCCCCGACTTCATCCTGAAACTAAAACCGGACGTCCTGATTACAGGGGGAATCGGTCCGAGGGCGCTGCAGGCGATGGAGGGAAAAACGAAGGTTATACACGGATTTTCCGGGACGTGCAGGGAAGCGATAGAGAGATACGTGCGAAACGAAGTGGAAAGCGAAAAGAA
>CAZTCK010000094.1:0-2548 GCA_964612625.1 uncultured archaeon
TGCAGCGGCATTGAGGAAAAATAAGTTTAAGGATATTCAAATCATCGATTGTGTAATTACAAAAGCTATATTGCGAAATTGCCATCTTTTCACTAGTATTATATTCCTCTGTCTTGCAATCCCCTCTCATACCAAGTTGCATAAGGTCTTGTTCATTAAGTAACAGATCTGAGGTTTCAGAGAATTTTTGGATTGAACCCTTATTTTGTATTGATGAGCATCCCGCTATAAGTATGAAAACAATAGCTATGAGAATAATAGAAAGTAGAATTCTCAGTTTCATGTAACAATAATACTAGTGAAGTTTTAAATATTTTTTCCAATTTCTACTATCTCTCTCAAATTTTCAGTCAAAGACTCATAACATAATTTGATAGCTGGTCCGGGCATTTCCCTATATCCTGAATGAATTGTTAACCTATCTGCTCCAACATTCTTTGCAAGAATTACTGTTTTTTACATTCTTAATTAATCCCTCTCTAATTTCAGGGAGCATTGTGCCCGTTGGCAAATAAAAAGCAGTATGAACAACCAATTTCAAGTTATGTTTTTCTTAGAAATCGCTTTTAAACAGCCCTTCCCAAGTCTTTAATATGTCTGCCTGCCTTCGTGAAGGAAAACTAAAAATCTTCCTGATTTCCGGGCTGGTTTTGGTAACTGCGGTCCCCCTCGCGGTGTATTTATACAATTACGCCAGCAGCCACACTGACCAGCAGAATGTGAAAGGGTGGACTGCTCCTGAAATCAGGGAGGAATTTGAAATTCAGGGTCTGACCTGGAGGACCATCTCGTATTATTACCATCCCGGAATTTACCGGGAAATGTACAACCGCGAAAGCAACGAAAGACTCATCAGAAAAGCGAAAGAGGCAGGTGCGAACTACCTTCTTGTAAGGGTCTTTTACAACGGAACGGAAAACGGCGGGCTGGTGGGGGACGAGACAGAGGCGAAGAATTCTCTGAAAGAGGCGATTGCCACTGCCCACAACCATGGGATGAAAATTCTTCTGGTCCCGTATGTGGAATCAAGAGACTACTGGAACAGAAGGTGGACGCTGTCCGAAAAAATCTGGACCGAGACCGTTTTGAAATGGGCGGAGTTCGCTGAGGAGAACGGCGTGGAAATGTTCGCTCCGGGTGTTGAAATGAATCTCATCCTTGAAGAAAATGTCTCATGGAAATGGCTCAGGGAAATCCTGCCGAAAATCAGGGAAGTTTACAGGGGGAAGGTAATCACAGCCGAACATTATGACGTCGGGAGATGGAGAATTCTGGATGAGCATGGCGCGTTCGAGGGTTACGACTGCATAGGCCTGACCTTTTTTCCGAGAAAGGAATATGACGGCGTGAGCGACATCAGGAGTTTCGGGGACTACTCGGATTACATGGAAGAGGAGGCAAAGACTCTGGATATGCTTTCCGAAAAATACGAGATTAAATGCAAACTTGCGGTCCCCATGGGTTTAGACTACTGGAAAGGGAGCCATGAGAAACAGCCCAATCCGGACGCGGCTATAGTGGCGCAGGCGGCGAGTCTGGGACTGGATATCCTGAAAAGGCATAATTTCACAGGCGTGTTTATTTCACACTGGGCATCAGAGCCGGACCACTTCGGAACAAGAAAGGACGTTGAAATCATGCTCAGGAAACGGTGGACCAAAGAGTCTCCCTGAACTATTCCTCTTTCTCGTAATTCACGAGAGAAAAAATATCATATTTCTTTAGCTTTTCCCTCCCGTTCAAGAAGCCGAGTTCTATCAGCACCGCTATGCCAACGACATTCCCGCCCAGATTCTCCACGAGTTTCGTTGCGGCTTCGAGCGTTCCGCCTGTTGCCAGCAAATCGTCCACTATGAGGACATTCTCTCCGTTCTTTATCGCATCCTCGTGTATCTCGAATGCATCCTTCGAATATTCGGTCTCGAATTCCTCCTTTATCGTTTTGTACGGGAGCTTTCCCGGCTTTCGCAAAGGAACGAACCCCGCTCCCAATTCGTGCGCCAGGACAGAACCGAATATGAAACCCCTGCTCTCTGCGGAAACGACCTTGTCTATTTTCTTTCCCCTGAAATGGCTGAGCATCTCCTGTATTGCGTAGCGGAACGCGTCAGCATCCTGGAGAAGTGTTGTTATGTCCTTGAACATCACCCCTTTCTTCGGAAAATGAGGAATCGTTCGTATCTTTGATTTCAGGTCGATTTTTTCGGCCATAACAAATTTTTATTGTGAGGAGTTAAAATATTTTCTCAGGAGTGTGAGGTTGCGATGAAAATACATCTCGGTCCCGCAGGGATTCCGATAACTTCGAAGGGCTCGTCAACTCTTGACGGAATAAAGAGGGTTGCAGAACTCGGGCTGGATGCGATGGAGGTCGAGTTTGTCCGCGGGGTTCATATGGGTATCAGTCTTGCGAAGCAGGCCGGGAAGCTCGCAAAAGACCTCGGGATTTCGCTTTCTGTGCATGCCCCGTATTTCATAAACCTCTGCAACCCGGAAAAACTCGAGGCGTCGAAGAAACGGATTCTGGATTCCTGCGAACGCGCGCATT
>CAZTCK010000095.1:0-2466 GCA_964612625.1 uncultured archaeon
ATCCGTTCCTTGTCTCAGGGAACGAGATAACCCCGGACGATATCGAAAGGTTTGACGAGTTTTCCTGTGAAAGAGGTGTTCACCTGAAGGGGAACGAATTGCTGGCGTTCGTGAGGAGGATCGTTTAGCTGTTTCGCGTTAGCAAAATGCGGGCCCGGTCCCGAAGTGAGGAAATTTAGAAGTCCGGGTGGGATGTTTTTTGAATTTTTCAAACTCTTGGTTCAAGATACCGAATCTTAATTCATTATGCCACTTTCCATGTCTGTACCTACACTCTTTCAATTGCCTCAATTTCACCCGTTCCCCATCCATCTCAGGTTTCATGTTTCCCGTAAAGAGTAATCACCTCTTGTAATTAAAAGTTTTATGCGGGTCACACCTCTGTCTTCAGTGAGAAATTCTGAATTCCTCAACTTCTTTAAGTTCCAAAACCCAAATAATAAACATGAAAACCGAGATAACCTCGCTCGACCTTCGCTTCCTTGTGAGGGAGCTGAAGAACTCGCTGGCGAACGGGATCATAAGGAAGATTTACCAGTATGAGAACACGCTCGAAAAGAAAAAATCACACCAGTTCCTTTTCGAGATATTCGTCCCGAACGAGGGGGAGAAATGGCTGTACATTGACAAAAACAAGATTTTTCTCACGAAGTACAAGAAACCCTCCCCGGTCAAGCCCCCGGATTTCTGCCTGTTCCTCCGCAAACATCTTAACAATTCGAAAATCCTCGAAATCCGCCAGCACGAATTTGACAGGATAGTGGAGATGCGAACGAACAGGAACATCCTGATAATTGAGCTGTTCTCGGACGGGAACCTCATATTATGCGACACCGAATACAATATAATAATGCCGCTGTACATACAGAAGTGGAAAGACCGCGAGCTCAAACCCAAGATACGCTACGCATACCCGCCCGCGAAGATAAATCCCTTTGCCGTGAACTTCGATTACTTCAGGGACTTTCTCGGGAGGTTCGACAAAAAGATAATCGCTGTCCTTGCGGCGGGATTCGGTTTCGGCCCGGTTTATGCGAAGGAGATATGCGCTCTTGCGTACATCCCGGAGGACACGCCCTCGGACAGAATAGGGCTGAACCTGTGCATTAAGCTTTTCAACACGATAAGGGGACTCGACAACTTCGCCGTGAGACCGGTCGTTTACGAGGATTTCGTTTCCCCCTTCCCGCTAAAAACCATGGAGGGAAAACCCGTCAAAAAGGAAACCGAAAGTTTCTCCGAAGCGCTGGATGAATTCTTCTCCGAACTGCAGATAAAGATAGTTGAGGAGTTCGAGGAAAAAATCATGGAAGAGCGCAAAGAGAAAGTTGAAAGGATTCTCGAATCCCAGCAGCAGGCAATGGAGAAATGGCTGGAGAAGCGGGAAAAGAAGAAGTCAAAAGCGGATTTGATATACTCCCACTACGGAACGGTTGAGAGCGTTCTGGAAGCGATAAACCGCGCGAAATCATCCGGTCTTGCATGGGAAGAGATAAAGTCGAGAATCCGCTCGGAAAACACGCCCGAGGCGCAGGTAATAAAGGAGATAAGAGAGCACGAGGGAAAGGTGATAATCGAACTCGAGGGAGAGGATATAGAACTCGATTTCAGGAAATCGGTCGAGGAAAACGCTGCAGATTATTACGAGGAGTCAAAACATGCGAAGAAAAAGATAGAGGGCGTTCTGGAAGCAATAGAAGAGACGAAAAAGAGGATGGAAGAGGAACCGGTAATCGAAACTGAGATGGCAAAGCCGGTCAGGGTCGAGAAGAAACGAAAGAAATGGTTCGAGAAGTTCAGGTGGTTCAGGTCAAGTGATGGTTTTCTCGTGGTGGGAGGAAAAGACGCGACATCGAATGAGGTCCTTGTCCGGAAGCATGCGGAACCTTCGGATTTGGTTTTCCACTCTGATATTCACGGCTCACCTTTTGTTCTCGTGAAATCCGGGGATTCGGAAATATCGGATTACGCGAAAAAGGAAGCCGCGGAATTCACCGCCGCCTATTCGAAGGCCTGGACTTCGGGACTCGCGACAGTTGATGTTTACGCTGTCCGTCCCGACCAGGTCTCGAAACAACCCCCCACGGGTGAATATCTGCCAAAGGGGTCATTCATGATATACGGTCAGAGGGAGTGGTTCCGCGATGTTGAGCTGAAACTCGCAATAGGGGTAAAGATAGACAGGGAGAACGAAAGTGTCGAGGTTCTCGCCGGTCCTGTGATGCCCATACGAAAACAAACGGACTACTTTGTTACCATAAAGCCGGGAGATGTCGAAGCAACGAACCTCGCGAGAGAGATAAAGAACAAAATCCTCATAAAGGCAACCCCGGAAGACAAAGTATGGATAGAGAAAGTCCCTCTGGACGAATTCCAGAAATTCATACCCGGTGGAAAAGGAGAGATAGTTGAATACGGGGTCTGATTTCTGAAAACCGATACAGGTCGGAGCGAAAAATTTTTAAA
>CAZTCK010000096.1:0-2345 GCA_964612625.1 uncultured archaeon
CAGCGGGGGTGAGGATGAGTAGGATTACGACCCACTCCCATTTCAGAGGTATAACGAACCACAGGAAAACAAACATCCCGATTATGAAATCGAGCTGGTCGAGCAGGGGAGCGGGTTTTCCCCTGGGAATCCCGATTCTCCTCTTGATGAATGAACCTCCCAAATCCCCGAGCATCGCCCCGAGGCCGATCACGAAACCGAGAAAGGGGGACATGGGAATGATGTCAAGAGGAACGGGAGACAAATCCCAGGGGAGGAATTCGAAGGCGAACATCTGGAAGCTCGCAACCAGAACCGCTACGAACACGCCTAGGGCGAAACCCTCCCAGGTTTTCCCCTCGCCGAACAACGGCTTCCCGCGAAACTCCTTTCCAAAATCAACCCTTCGCTTCCCCTTCGCGAGCATGCACAGGCCGTTCGCCCCGTAAGCGGGCCACATCAGCCAGACTGCTTCGATGAAGGTGTAGATGTCGATCATGGGAAATCCTCAAGTTTTATTTGGATTTGGAGAATAAAAAATAGATAACTGTGGCTAACTGCGGCATGGTGCAATTATTCTTCGAAATTCCGTCACTTTATGCTGGATAATATTCCATGTATGCAGCGTCTGAAATCTCTGTATATTCTATTCCCTTTTGAGAGAGGTAATCGATAAGTATGCTCTTGGCTTCCTCTCCGCTAACCCATTCCCATTCGCATGGTGGACTGACGAAACTGCACAATTTGAAACCCATGTGCTGACCGTTAGAGTTTATATCAGCGGAGTAGATAACTTTTCCCTCACTGACAAAATAACCTCTCCAAAAAACTTTGTCACCGGGTCTGAGATGAACCAAGACAGGCCCCTTGGTCTCACCTGAGGATACAATGTTGTAGACATCCACCAAACGGTTATAATCCGCGTTGCAGATATTTTCCAGACTCGATATGTTCGCAATTCCCACACCTTGGTTCTTTTCAAGATTTTTGTAATCTTCCACGCACTTCTCGAGATCGAAATTTTTTGTTTCGTCTTCCAGTTCACCAACAAGTTCAAGGAACCATTTATTCAATAAATCCTTTGCCTCTTCGCTTGACAGGGAAGGCCCGGCAGGGAATGGTGAAATATCGTTTAGGTGTGTCACGGATTTTATCTCATCTTCGGTGAGAACCGACATCTTTTTAAATGCTACTGTGTCCAGTCCTTCAGTGACCATATAATATTTTCCGTCCACATCAAAAACGTATCCATATACCGGACCTGGTCTTGCTAAAGTCCCGGCAGGAGTTTCTGTTCCCTCGGCAGGAAAGCCTGTTTGCAGACAGCCACTGACGAAAACCACACCTACCATCACACACAGGATAAAAGGCAATTTCATGTTTAAAATGTGTATGAGGGTATTATAAAAAATTCGGTTTTTTTTCGGTTTTTTGCGAAAATTCGGTGGAAGATTTTTCGGTGTGTTTCAGTTGCTGTGTGTAAATTACTTTGGCAACCTCTCCGCTAGCTTTTCGAGGTTCTTGATGACGTGGGCGGGCATTATTTCTTTCAGTTTTTCTTCGAGGTCATCAACCCCGAGCGTTTTCTCCGTCAAAGGTATCGAAACCCCGTCTATCGTTTTCGCGTCAGCCATGTGAAGCGAACCCAGAGGCGAGCGGCAGAGCTTTCCGGAGGGCGTTTGCGAAGGGTCGATGCTTATGTGATTCGGGATTTTTTCATGCCCCCCGCTTACGTTTATTTTCAGTTCGTTCTTTATCTCCTCCGCCCACCTTCCTGTGAAACTCGCGAGAGGGTCGTTCTTCGAGAACATGAAATACCGTTCGTAAAACGAATTCTCTTTCTTTTCGCCGAGTATGATGTAAACGTGGAAGGAGTTCCCGGTCCAGGAAACGAAGGGCTTCGTTTCACCGATAAGTTCGTGAAGCCCGGAATCCTTCCTTATGATTTCGCAGAGGAGTTTCGCCACTTCCCTCGCGTGTTCGAAAGGGACGTTCGCTCCCCTGTCTATATCGAAGAAAATCCTGTCTATCGGTTTCCCCGCACCCTCTGAGTTCGTGGCGTAGAAGAAATCAGCAAGCTTTCGCGGGGGGAAGTATGACCAGACGAGCTTCTGCTTCTCCGTGATTTCCGTTTCTACCTCTTTCAAGTGATGTTCGCTCCTGATCTCGAGAAATTCCGGCGTCACCGCTTCGACCAGATCGTCCACGTAGAGCGGCGGCTTCTTCGAACCGCGGTTGAGGAAATATTTTATGTTCCCGTGGGGGAGCCAGACCTTCGAAGCGATTTCCTTTCCGTGGAGGAATCCACGCAGTTTATCGCCGACCATACCGTAAAGGAGCAAAACATCCGTGTGACCGAACGGCTT
>CAZTCK010000097.1:0-2301 GCA_964612625.1 uncultured archaeon
CGAAAGCAATTGAGAAGTTTTTTGAGGAGAAGATTAAGAGGGGTGACCCGTATCATGGGCCATTCTATCCGAAGAAAGCGGAGAACATACTGAGGAGAATTGTCCGCGGAATGCTCCCGTACAAAAAACCAAGAGGGAAGGCGGCATATAAACGTCTGAAGGTTTACAGGTCAGTCCCTGAAGAGTTCAAGAATGAGCAGGCAGAGGTCATAGGGAAGGCGAGATTTAAATCGGACTGCAAATTCCTTTATCTGAAAGATGCCTCTAAGAAGTTCGGTGGATAGGATGACGGGAAAGAAAAAAGCAGGGAAAGAGAAGAAAAAGAATGTGAAAAAAGAGAAGAAAAGCAAAGTCTTCCTTACCGTGGGAAAGCGAAAAAAAGCGATAGCACGTGCGGCCATAAAACCCGGCTCGGGCAGGGTCTTGGTAAACGGAAATCCTCTTGAGAATTTCAAGAGCGAAGTCGTGAGATTACGCCTTCAGGAACCATTTATCCTCTCGGGTGAGGGATGGAAATCATATGATTTTGTGGTTAACGTGAAAGGAGGTGGCGTGTTCGGCCAGACCGAGGCTGCAAGACAGGCAATAGCAAAAGGTCTTGTTGAAATATTCGGGTCCGAACTTAGGCAGAAATTCCTGGAGTATGACAGAAATCTGCTGGTTTTTGATCCAAGAAGGACTGAGCCGCACAAGCCGCCAAGGTCTTCGCAGGGGCCGAGGAGGTATAAGCAGAGGAGCAAGAGATAAATTTTTAAACCAAATATAAAATGTGATGGTTATGGAGTACGCAAGGATTAAACTCGCTGGAAGGGACTACAGAAAATTGGATGAAATATGCAGGCAAATCAAGGAGATTGCAAGCAAATACGGGGTTTCCACACGCGGTCCCATTCCATTGCCTACAAAAAAACTGAAGGTTACAACCCTGAAAACACCATGCGGTGACGGTACAGGTCACGGAAACGCGACGTACGACAGATGGGAAATGAGAATACACAGAAGGATTATAGACATAGGTTCGAATGAACGTGCACTCCGCCAGGTTGTCCGTATCCCGATACCTGAGGATGTAAAAATAGACATAGAATTGAGATAATTCCGGTTTACTTTTTCTCTTCCAGAAGTATTCCGTTCACTATTCCGTCCTGACCCGGTCTTGACGTTACACGGACAAGTCCTGCCTCTGTCCTTATCACCGCGCCTTTTGTTATTACATTTCTTCTTACGAAGTGCGGGTTTGCCGGGTTTTTCTCAACAGAGAGTATTTTTACCCTTCTGACCTTTTTTGTTTTCGGGTCAGCGATGTTTATTTTGTCCACAGAGAGAAGTTTCAGCTTCTCACTTCCCCCTCTCGACCTCTTTGACTTGACGCTTCTCTTGCCTATCTTTGTTTCCAGGAACTCGCTTCCTCTGTCCATCTTCCTCTTCTTCCTGAGTCCTTTCAGTCTCTTTCCTGTGGGTGCCCTCCTTGAGCGTAAATGCCATTTGACCATACTAACACCATTCGCAATTGAGATTTTTATATTTATGTGTAACAAGCTTTTAAATAACTAAGTACAAATAAATTTATCAATTTTACCCGATTTTAAATTGGGTAAAGGAGGTATGAAAATGCAGCAGAGACCTTTGGATGTTCTTGGAAGTTCGGAAAACAAGAGGATTATAATACAGGTCAAAAACAGGGACAAGATAACAGGGACCCTTAGGGCCTTTGACTCCCACCTAAACATATGGCTCGATGATGCAGAGGTCCAGAGTGCGGACGGGGAGAACTCGGTGAAGCTGGGAACTGTCCTTGTCAGGGGGGACAACATAGTGCTGATTTCTCCCGCAAAATAAAGTTTTTAAATAGATAATACAAAAATTTGGTTATTATGTCCAAGGGAACGCCGAGTTTTGGGAAGAAGCAGAAGAAGACGCATGTTTTGTGCAGAAGATGCGGTCGTCATTCTTATCACGCATCCAAGCGTGTTTGTTCTGCCTGCGGATTCGGTTCCTCGAAAAGAATAAAAAAATTCAAATGGCAATGGAAAACTGTTGAAAGAAGCGGAAGGACGAAGTGAAATCCATATAAATATAACTGCTCATTTATATCTTATTATCGAGGCACGGGCCCGTAGCTCAATTGGCAGGGCAAAACGGGCGAAAGTCCGTTTTTTCGAAGCCCCTGTAAAGAGCACCAGACTCTTATGAACCCCGGATGTGAGGAGTGGGGAACCACTGTGATTGCGAGATATCTGGGGGTTGCGGGTTCGACAGACCCTTTTCCGACAGCTGACGCTTATTCAAAAGCGTCTACGG
>CAZTCK010000098.1:0-2286 GCA_964612625.1 uncultured archaeon
TCTTTGGTTTCGGGTCTGCTATCGACACTCATCATGTATTCCCTCACGAAAATGTTATTCGCGAATCTGAATGTCTGGATACTCATTCCCGTCTTCGTCATCTTTACCATGCTGTATTCCATCTTCCTTTTAATTTTCAAAGGCCTTGGAGAAGAGGACATAATGATTCTCAAAGCAATCGAAAGAAAAACAGGTCTCGAAATAAAGCCGCTGAGAAAGATAATAAAGAAATTCATATAACTCCAAGTTTGGTTTTTATTGTTTTTTCTCCACCAATTCCATCTGAAAACGCCTTTACTCTCGTTTCAGTTGGCATATTGCTGGGTTCTTCCGCGCCCCTGCTCAGCATCATGTATCTTATCACCAAAATATCGCCTTTCTCCAAATTTCTCCCGAGGTTTGTTTTTGAGAAATCCTCAGTTTTTATGCGAAGTTCATTTCCGGATACTTTTGCATCATAATATTTGCTCTTGAGAACCTTTACTCTCTTTTTGAAAAATCCGCTGTCTGTTTCCGAAACCATGAAAATAAAGACATGTGGTTTTCCCTGCCGCCTGAATCTTGGAATGGAAAACCCTCCGGGCAGGGAATCCTCGAGTTCAATTGAGCTTATGTTAAGAACACCCGTGTTTTCGATCCTGATTTCAGGGAAGTTAGAGGGAGGGAAATACCTTCCCTTTCGGAATCTCACCTTTTCCGGTTTGAATTTCTTTTTTAGATCGAAATCTATCCTTCCCACCTCAAAATAGGAAGTCCTTGGTCCTATCGTTACCCCATCAACGACCAACAACGCTTTGACACGATATAACCCTTCATGGTTTGGTTTCACTGAGAACTCCAGCTCAACACCATTTTCAGGTATGAAGACTGCTTTCGTGAAGTTCCACGATTCGTTTACCCCCTCAATCCAGAGGAATAAATCAGCTGGAATTCCGCCACCCTGGTTAAAGATGCTTACAACGATACTTTCATTCCCACCGAGTGGAATGTTCTCTGTTTTTACGTCCATCTCGATTTCAGAATCGTATTCCACTGTTATCCTCGCATTTTCCAGGATTTTGCTCACGAATCTGTTCTTGTGAATGAGGGCCGGAATGTACACGTAAACCACCGTACGGTTATCGAGAAGTTTTCCTTCTTTGTACCAGTAGGTTTTGCTCGGATACGGGTAATCGAATTGTGGTTTCATCTTTCGTTCCATACACCCCACTATTTTCTCTTCATCTTCTTTGCTCGGTTCATGATTTATGCCGAGTTCCTCCATGCATTTCAGTATCAACTGTGTGTAATTCGTGTAGCAGGAGTCGTTGTAAAGTATGTTCTCTTTAAAGCCGAATCTCTCCGAGTATTTTGCATCAACCGAAACCGATTTGAGCGATGTGTGCTGGGGGAGAATGAACTTTCTGAGGAAAAGTGGAATTACCGGTCTCTCTTGTTGAAAAAGGAATGTGTCGCTGTTTGTGAAGACCACTCGTCCATTCTCGACGAGGTAATTCGTTTCCACTTCACTCTCCATGGAAAACGAACTCGATGGTTTCACATGATAGTCCGGTTCCTCTACGATTACATTGGATTTTATCGGTTTGTAGGCTGGGTCCCCGAATAAAATCCTCTCCATCGAATCCTTGAACGCTAGGTCTCTGCTGGATTTTGTCACGGGATGGGACGGATATGGCACAAGCCATATACCCTTCCACGGGTCGAATATGGCAAGAAACGCCTCACCGAGTGATTTTCCAGATGCCAGAGCAGTGAAGAAGTAGGCAGATGTTATTGCCGTGTACGGGTCGTGAATAACCCCGGATGACGCAAGAATATGCCCGCCCTGCCTGCGTACCTGTTTTTTGATTTCAGAATCGGCTGAAAGGTCATGGTCGTCATATAGAAAGCCTGAGAAGTCGATGGATGTGAAGTTTGAGGAATATAGGTACGGGAAGAGGTAGAGTTCTGTCCAACTTCTGTTAGCTTCCCTCGGAATTAACCAGTATTTGTTCCCTAAACCAAAGTACGCCACTACATCCGATTCAGGTACATGGGTGTTGAGCGTTTCATGGGTGATTACGGGGAGGTGTGAGGGGATAAAAAAGGGTTTATCAAGACAGCCCTCCCAGTCGAATTCGAAGATTGTGTAGAGTGCGGATATTACCTGATCGAGTGCCGCGAATGAGGACCAAGCCGGACCTAAGATAAAGATGAGGGCAGCGTGGATACCCCATTCACCGGCCTCGATGAAGAGTTCTCTTAGTATTTTTCTCGCGGTTAGTTCACTGAGGTTAAAAGAATCCA
>CAZTCK010000099.1:0-2169 GCA_964612625.1 uncultured archaeon
CTCCATCTCCGCTGCGAACATCTTTTCGGAAACAGCCCTGTGAACGAAATAGTCTTTCTCTAACTTTTTGATAAGCCCGAATATCTTTGACTTCTCTTTTTCAAGTGAGATAATCCTGTTCTTCAGCATCCTTATCAACAAGCGTTTCCTCGAAAACGCGGCAGCGACACCAGAAGTTGCGAATGCCCCCAGAATGAATGCCCAGTAATCATGAATGAAGATGAGCGGATACAAAGTTCCAAATTCCATCGAATACATGAACATCGCACTTTCCACCCTTTTGTCCGCGCGCCCGTAATCCCCTCTCTCGAAAGCGGACTTCGCAAGGTACAGGCCTTTCCTCGTTTCGGGCATCACAAATCCTTTCGCTTCGATTTCCTCTACCTGTTTTTCAAGGGAGGACATTTTTTCAAAAACCCTGAATGCGGTTTCCTGCGTTTTCACGATTTCCTTCGCAAGCTCTTTCGCTTCGTCATACCTTCCCTCGTCCGCGAACTCCTCTGCCTTTTTCAAACTTTCGAGCAAATCGGACGCTTCGAATCCTTTCGAGATGAGGGCATGAACGGACCTGTTCGCTTCAAGAAGGTATTTCTCGGTTTCACTCTCTATGACCTTGTGCGTCACGAGAAGTATCTTCGAACTTTTGGTTATCCGCTTTTCGGATGTTTTGTCTGTTAATACGGCTGTGATGTTGACCACAACATCATATTCATGATAAACTGCGTAGACAGGGGCGTAAATGTTCACGAGGAAGGTCCCGCTTTCGTTGCTCTTTATGTTTGTGAGGATAGAAGGTGTGATTTTGATGTGAATAGCGGGATAGCCGGAAAGCGAAATGGACGCGCGTTCTATAATGTATCGTTTTGTCGGATTGGAAATCAAAACAGTGAAGTTGATGGTTTCTCCCCTGTTGATGTCAATCCGTTCAGGCGCGCTGATTTCGAAGTCCGGCTCCTCCTTTATATACGCCCTCACCTCGGTTATCCCTCCACTCCCTCCGGGTATCGAACAATCACTGTCCGTCACATATGAACAACCCGCCCCGCACACCCCGTCGTTGTCGTTGCATTCCACGCCAATCACGGCTGACGCGTTTCCGCTCCTGTTTTCGGAACATGAGACGTTAACGATAATTTCATACGTCCCTGCATACGCGCTGTTCGGGTCGATGTAAACGGTTATGTTGTTCAGGCGGATTTCACCGGAGCCCAGCACACTCAGATTGTTGCTTTCATTCCCTTCAATCACGTTCCATCCCCCTGGCAGCGACCAGTTGAGCCACGTGTTCGTTGCGCTCTCATTCCCGATGTTCTTTACCTTTGCGGTGAGGTTAAATGTCCCGCTCTGGTAAACGGTGGTCGGGGGCGAGAGGATGTAAACATTGAAATACGGTCCGCCCGTGTACGAATTCATGGTTATAATAATACTTCTGTTTTCCGGCGAGGCCGTCTTCCCCGGGGCAGACGGAACAGCGGAAATGTTTATGGTCATGTTGGTTTCGCTGTCGTGGTCCTCGAAAAGAGCGGTGATGTTTATGTACTCCACGCTCTTGTTGGGAAGGGAAAACTGATACGTTTCGCTGCTCCCGTTGTACAAAACCTCGCACTCGGAAAGTCCGCAATCCCCTGCGGTATCCCAGTTATCTGTTATCGTGAATACGAGCGTGTCGTCTCCCGTGTTGTTTATGACGAGTATGCCCAAATCACTCCTCCTGTTCACAGGGCCCTTTTTGATACACTTCAGATCGGAATCGTTCATAACCCACGTGTAATCCCACATGACACTGACGTTATATGTATCCGAACACCCCCAGTGACCAAGCGTGTCGTTCGAGCATACCCTGTAGTAATAAATTCTCTCGTTATCCGCGGTTGTGAAGTTCGCTTTCCATTCGTTTCCGCCTGTATTTTCCATCGTCCTGTTGGTCCAGTTATATCCCGGATATTCCTTGTACTGGAACAGAACGAAGCTCACGTTCGAGACATCCGTCACGTTCGCGGTCACGTTTATCGTGACGCCGGGGTCGATATCATCAAGCGAACTCGGGGATAGCAGGATATAATTCACGGTCGGGGGCGTTTGCAGATCGATCGAAAACGTGTAGTTCGAGGAGGACCAATTATTTCGAGACTCGTTATCATATGCCAGGCAATTCCAGACATACGTTCC
>CAZTCK010000100.1:0-2155 GCA_964612625.1 uncultured archaeon
GTTTATCGCCGACCATACCGTAAAGGAGCAAAACATCCGTGTGACCGAACGGCTTCACTGGATTTTCGGATTTCTTTGCGAGGCCCAGAAGCGAAACCATGTTCTCTATTAACTAATTCTCTCCCTTATTTATATTCAATTTCGGTTTCGTACTCGCTCTTTATCGCGTACTCCGATTTGACCGAGTATTCTCCTGCAAGCTCATCACCGCGAACATTTAGTTCGTACGTTTCCTTTCGCTTTTCCGCCTCTTCCTCAGGGATTTTTATCTCGATTTCCCATGCCTCGAACGGCGGAGGCATATAGGTCTGGACGAGCGTGGAAGTCGCGAATCTCCAGATTTCCTTTCCTGTTCGCGCGTCCACAGCGTACAGATACCCGTCAAAAGCACCAAAATATATAATTCCGTTGTGCAGTAAAGGTCGCTGGTCTATGCTCCCTCCACCCCTCACCCTCCACATGCGGTCAAACTTCTTGGTTTTTCTCACAACCACTTCCGATATTTCGGTCAGAAATTCAACAAAATTCGAGCCATTTTGCATGGAATCAAAAAATTATTTTATCTTGTTCTTAAATAGTTATCTGATTTCTACCTTTTTTGTTGTAACATCCCGGACGAAATGCTTAAAATCAACTTCACCGAGCTGTTCCTTCAAATCGTATACGGGCATCAAAAATTCACTCTCTATCTCATCCCTGGAAAGTCTTCCGGAATAAAACTTCTCAACCTCCTCACTGACGACGTTCCTTGTTATTTCTTTCAGCTCTTCAAGTGCCAGTCCACCAGTTATGGGTATGCCTTCTCTTGACCATCGTTTGAGATTTATTTCCTGCCTCTTGACAAAATCACTCATAAATTCTTCGTACGTTTTCCACTTCTCCTTAATATTTTTTCTCAGCACACCTAATGTTGTCAGGATAATTTGTTTTGTCATTTCACTTGCTTTTCCCAACACGACCTCTTTGGGTTCACCCTCCGCCAGCGGTTGATCCATGTTTAATTTTAGATCCACCTGGTAAAACTCATCAGTGGAAATTGGTAGTCCCTCTAAATCACTCAATTTCGAAAGTACCTGCAGATTCGTCCCCATCTCCACCCCATACCTCACAGGTATTTTAATGCTCCACCAGAGAGATCTCAATATCCCTATTTCTCCTGAAAGCGGATAGTAAAGTTTGGGCATGAGCCCCTTCTCAGCTAACATGTCCGCTATGGGAACCCCCACCGAGGCATTGATCCTGCCACCAAGATGTCTTTCGTTCCCCTCCATATGATATCTCACGAAGGCGGCTTTGGCGAATTTAAATTTAGAACCTTTCTCAGCCAAACGTATCCCGAGACCGACTGGATAGTCAGGACCAATCTGTTTATTATCTGCGTCCAAGAAAACAAGAACAACACTATCATCTGCCTGAATGCCGGTTGCAAGAGAACTCAAGAACATATTCCACCCCTTTCCCCTTGGAGGTTCTCTCTTCAGATGAGGTTCGTAATCTTCTATCCCATCTAAATAATCCCAGAGTATTTCCTCCATCATTTTATCGAACGTCAAATGGTATATTTCTGGGACGAATTCACCGTAAAGTCTTTTGACCACATCCCTAGATGTATACATATTTCCTCTGTTTACTTTCGCCACTTCTCCCCCGGATTGATCACTCAGGATTATCTCACTCAGTATGAAACTTGAACCATTTCTTGCAGCATATTCGTTAGCTTCTGCAACTCTTTCAATGGTGTGCTTAACTACAGTAGGGTCTTCTTGGTAGTTTGGGACTATGGCAACTATTCTCTTATCTTGGATACCCCTCTCCCTAAAAATTTCCTCCATCGTGACGTAATTTCTATTCCTCGTCATTTTACCACTTAACTATCGACAGAAAGCTTTTTAAACGGGTTTTTACTTCTTGAAAAATAACCATTGATTTTCGCCTGCCTTTTCGAACCTCACCAGGACATATTCACCCCTGAGTTTTTTACCGCGAAATCTCATGACGATTTTGTTCTCTCCTCTTTCCATGAGGTCGTACGTCCCCCTGTCCCAGATTTCGACTCTCCCTGCTCCGTATTCCCCTTTCGGGATTTCTCCCTCGAAGTTCGCGTATTCCAGATCATGGTCCTCGACCTGAATCGCAAGGCGTTTGGTTCCGCGGG
>CAZTCK010000101.1:0-2113 GCA_964612625.1 uncultured archaeon
TGCATATCTCAGCGGCCCCATCTCTCTTTCATAAAAAGTCTCAGCTTTTTGATTTGATATATATTTGAATTGGCACAGAATATTATTATGCTCGAAATCCTGCTTCTGGGTATCGGTATTGCGGGTTTCAGCCTGGCCGGATACTGGGACCTCAGATACACAGAGTTCCCTGACTGGCTCCCCTATTCGATGATAATTTTCGCCCTTTTATTTCGTGGTATATTTGCTTTCCTTGAAAACGACTGGTGGATACTCGGAAATTCTGTGATTGCGGGGGGCAGTTTCCTCGCGCTCGGTCTGCTTCTGTACTTCGCAAAACAATGGGGAGACGGGGATGCGTGGTTGCTGGGAGCACTCGGTTTTCTGTTCCCGGAACGGCCGGGCTTCGGGGCAGAAACATTCTTTCCCTTCCCCCTTACGCTTCTCCTTAACTTTCTTTTTATTTCGCTTGTTTACCTCGTGATTTACTCGCTCGTGCTCGGGTTCGTAAACAAAGGCATAGGTGAAAAATATACGAAGAGGTTAGAGAAAGAGAAAAAGAGGATTGCTGCATGGAGCGGGGTCTTTTTCGCTATTTCATGGGGATTCGCGTTTTTGATACATATCCGGTTTTCTGCCGACTTCTTTCGTCTCTACCATCTTCTTCTAATCCCGTTTATCTTCATTGCCATACTCCTGTTCTCATACTATGCGAAGATTGTGGAGGAAGAGATTTTCAGGAAAAGAATAAAAACAACCGAACTTAAAGAGGGGGATGTTGTGTTAGGCGGGAGGTGGAGGGGTCTCACCGCTGACGAAATCGAAAGACTGAAGAAAAAAACTAAATACGTGTGGGTGAAGGAAGGTGTGAGATTCGCCCCTGTTTTCGTATTCACCATGCTGATAAGCATTTTTTACGGAGATTTGATAATAATATTA
The DNA here is from genome assembly GCA_964612625.1 of uncultured archaeon. Taxonomy (GTDB): domain Archaea; phylum Aenigmatarchaeota; class Aenigmatarchaeia; order QMZP01; family QMZT01; genus CAZTCK01. Next base: position 919 of record CAZTCK010000101.1, read on the forward strand.
ATTTAAAACTTTTATTTTTTATTTTAAAAGATTTTATGTGTTTTTGGAACAATTAAAATACGCTTTTATTTAATTATAAACAATTTAAAAGATTTTTTAATTATTTGCATACGGGCGTGTGACTGTTTCGGATAAGTTATATATATCCCCTAGACACAATTATTCATTAAGCACCAAGCCCGCACCGCCGAACAAAGAGGGCTTGGCAGTATATAAAATGGAGGTATAATATGAAAATTAAGCGACTCATTGCAGGTGGTTTGGCAGCGATAGCGGGAGCAACGATGTTCTTCGGTGCTGCTCTCGGTGCAACAACATTCAGCGACGGAATGGGCGTGCTCAAGGAGATGACGGACCACACCCTCACGTCTCCTGTAATAGTTGTTGGGGACGCTGCAAAGGTGCAGGACGTCATCGGAGCAACAGACATAGCAGCAAGTTTCGTTTCAAATTACGTTGTTGAGGAGAAGACCGTTCCGTCAGCAGGGGCGGTCACAAGTGTGGCAAATGGCGTTATCATCAAGAGCTCAAAGGATTACGTATGGCTCAACGACTCGGCAAAGTTCGGGTCTGTTATGCCAACAATCACGGAAAGTGACCTGCCCGATATACTAGCAACAGGAACCGTGGAAACGACGACGGGAACGCCTGTAAAATACCAGCAGCTTATACAGTTGGGAAATCACTATGTGCAGTACAATGAAAACCCAGAAGATTACGATGAACCTGTACTCAACGTTAATTTCGCAACCTCGACACCATACACGCTGAAGGTTATCTTCCTGGGTGGTCTTGACGTAACAAAGATAGACACAACGACAGAGATAACTCTCTTCGGAAAAAAGTACAAGTTCGGTCCCAACCCGAGCAACACCACTCTCACACTTTACTCTCAGACCGGCTCGCAGACCGTGACGATAGGTAACGCGGCTGGGGTCGAGTCTTCGGCTACCGTGAATGCTGGTGGAATAGATTACGTGATAACATTCCTTGGTTGGGATCCGCAGAACACCGACACGGCAACAGTGAGGATCGAATACGGAGGCACGAGCATAACAAAGTCTTGGTCCGAGAGCACCACATACACCCTTCCTGGAAGCGATACGCAAGTATACATTAACAGGGTCGATGTGATTGCCACCGGTGCACAGGAGCAATCGGGTTCCATGGAGCTCTTCATAGGAACTGACAAGCT
>CAZTCK010000102.1:0-2085 GCA_964612625.1 uncultured archaeon
TCGGGGTGGATTACGTTTTCGATGAGCCGAAAGATTGCGATCTGGCGATAATGGTAGGCGGGGACGGAACTCTACTCAAGTTTCAGTCGTTCCTCGAATGCCCGATATTCGGGATAAACCCGGGCAAATCCGTGGGTTATTACATGTCGGCTGTGAGGAGGGATTTTGAGAAAAAGCTGCGCAAACTCCTTGGAGGAAAGGAAGGGAAAGACTTCTTCATACGTGCGTATCCCCGGCTTGAAACCAGAATTAACCGAACCACTCTCCCCTTCCTTGCCCTGAATGATGTCCTTGTCTCGCCCATATATGTGAGAAGGATTCTGGATTCCGAGTTGCGCGTGAAGGGAAAGAAAACATTCGAGCGAAATACCGGGATTCTCGTGTACACCCCGAGCGGTTCGCACGCATACGCGAAGTCCGCGGGAGCGAAAATCATCAAAGATGAGGATAAATTCGGAGTCGTTGCCGTCGCTCCGTATTCGGGCAGACTGAAACGCGGAGACATCATCCTTACTGGGGGAAGCGTGCGTGTGAAATGTCTGAATGAAGAGGGCGAGGTATGCGTGGACGGGCAGGACAATCAGGCATGCCGCATAAATAAAGGTGATGTTGTTGTTGTCCGCAAAAGCAAAATCCCTGCAAGAATAGTTCATTTCTCGAGACGCATGCCCGCAAAGGTGAAGGGTTAGTTTTAAAAGCCCGAAATTCATAATTTACACAAACAGGTTTAGAGGTTATACCACTCCGGGTGATCGAATGAAAAGACTGAGGAAGGGGACAGCGCTTACCTTTGATGATGTCCTGCTGGTGCCGAAAAAATCAAGCGTGCTCCCTGCGGACGTCAGTCTTGAGACGAGGTTGTCCAGGAAGATAAAACTGAAGATTCCAATAATGAGCGCTGCCATGGATACCGTAACGGAATCAGGGCTTGCGATAGCCATAGCCAGAGAGGGGGGAATAGGAATCATACACAGAAACCTTTCCGTGGAAAGGCAGTGTGAAGAGGTGAGAAAAGTTAAGAGGTACGAATCCTGGATAATCAGAGACCCCGTAACCCTGAGCCCGGAAGACACCATAGAGAAAGCGAGAAAAATAGCCGAGGAGCATAATGTGGCGAGCTTCCCCGTGGTGGAAAACGGAAAACTTGTGGGCATACTCACGAACAGGGATATCCGCCTGAAGGCGGACATGAACGAAAAGGTAGGGGATGTTATGACGAAAAATCCCATAACCATTCAGAAGCCGGACATAAAAAAGGCTGTTGAGATAATGGACCGGAACAAAGTAGAAAAACTCCCTGTTGTGGACCGGAAAGGCAGGCTGAAGGGTCTGATAACCCTCAGGGATATTGAGGAAAGCAAAAAATTTCCCAATGCTTCCAAGGACAGGGAAGGAAGACTTCTGGTGGGAGCAGCGGTAGGGCCCTTCGATATGAAGAGGGTTTCGGAGCTGGTAAAAAATGACGTGGATATAATAGTTTTGGATACCGCCCACGGTCATTCCGAAAACGTTATGAAAACCATACGTGAGATAAAGAAAACATATGATATAGAAGTTATAGGAGGAAACGTTGCAACGGCCGAAGCCACGGAGGAACTGATTTCAGCGGGTGCGGATGTTGTTAAGGTGGGAATGGGTCCTGCCTCAATATGCACGACCCGCGTAGTTGCGGGGACAGGCGTGCCGCAGATAACCGCAATTCAGGACTGCTATTCCGTCGCAAAAAAACACGGCATACCCCTTGTGGCTGACGGGGGCATCAAATACTCCGGGGACATAGCGAAAGCAATAGCGGCAGGGGCGGATGTTGTGATGATAGGCTCGCTCCTGGCAGGAACTGAGGAGTCCCCGGGAAGGGTCATATTCGTTGGCGGGAGGAAGTACAAAAGTTACAGGGGCATGGGCTCGATAGGAGCAATGGAGAAAGGTTCGAGAGACAGGTACTTCCAGACGAGCAAAAAACTCGTTCCCGAAGGGATTGAAGGGATCGTCCCCTATAGAGGAACCGTGTCCGAAATGATTTTCCAGCTGGTTGGAGGAGTGCGTTCGGCTATGGGCTACTGCGGATGCAGGAATATAGAAGAA
>CAZTCK010000103.1:0-2002 GCA_964612625.1 uncultured archaeon
TCTTTGTACGCTTCCCTGACCTTCCGGAGGAGTTCGACCTTCTCAAGCCTATCGTTTGGCGAAGCCCGCTCACGCTTCAGCGAAACTTCCGGGTCGATGTCTATGAATATCACAACGTCAGGTTTCCGGACGTTTTTGTGAAGGGAACGTATCCATTCCCTGTCAATCCCGAATATCGCGGATTCATACGCTATCGTCGAGTAGAAGTAACGGTCGCATATCACATTCTTTCCTGTGTTGAGTGCCGGGAGAATCGTTTTCTTTAGGTGTTCGTAACGGTCTGCGGTGTACAAAAGCGTTACGGCTTCGCCGCTATTTATCTCCGCCTGCCTCACGAGCCACATCTTTATCAGTCTGCCTATCGGATTCTTCGGACTCGGCTCCTCCGTGTAGATAACCGGAATGCCTTTCTTGTGGAGGTAATCATACAGCATCTTCGCCTGCGTTTCCTTCCCTGATTTGTCAATTCCCTCAAAAACAATGAACTTCCCTTCCATTCCTACCACTAATATTTTCGGGCCGTGATTAAAAAGCGTTCACTCCGTTCACTCGTTGTTAACCAGCACCTGCGTCTGCACCACCGCTATCCATGGGTATCCTTCCCTTTCCACCTCCGGCGAAACGGTCACAGCGAGATTGTAAACCCCGTTTTCCACCTTTGTTGTGTCAACGAACGCCTCTTTCGTGTCTGGTTCCAGGAACTGGGCAACGACGTTGGGTTCGCTGAACGGGTCGTCGGTATGCTCCATGTCCTGTGGGGAGAGCATGACGAGAATCTTCCCTGCTTCCGAAGGAACGCTCTCAAAAGTAACGGTCACTATCCCGCTGATTTTGTTCCCCTCTGTGGGATGGATTTTCACACTTAGCCCGTTGTTTTCGAGGTTTATCTCCGTTTGTGGTTGTGACTCCTGAGTTTCCTGCGTGCCCTCTGGCTGACCCTCCTGGACGCATCCGCTTATCACGACAACCGCAACAAGCGTTATTAAAAGAATCCCGAGAATCGGTTTTGGTTCCATATAAATATATTCCGCGGCCCCGTTTAAATATTCAGGCACGCTCCAGAACGCAAAGGATTTCGACATGCCTTGTGTGCGGAAACATATCGAATGCTTTGATTTGCGAAACTTCATATTCATTCCCCAGATATTCCAGATCCTGCTTGAGCGTTGAGGGGTTGCATGACATCAGGATTAATTTTTCCGCTCCCAGGGAGAGCAAACGTTTGCACACCTTCTTCCCCATGCCTGATCTCGGAGGGTCGGAAATAACGAAATCGAAATCCCCCTCGCACGTTTTTAAAAACTTTTTTGTTTCCTCGCAGACGAAGTTTGTGTTTTTTATTCCGTTTGCCTTCGCATTCTCCTCTGCGAGTTTTACCGATTCTTCCGAACTTTCGACCCCTGTTATGCGTTCGCACCTATCAGCGATGTAGAGGGAGATCGTCCCCACACCACAGTAGAGGTCGAGAACTTTCCCGCGGACGAAGCCCCTTATCTTTTTCAGGATTTCAAGCGTTACGTATGAATTTGACTGGAAGAATGTGTTCGGAGAAATCCTGTAAATGATTTGCCCGAATTTTTCGGTTATGAAGGGCGACCCGAATGTCCTGTAAACCTCGCCGAAGCTGACATCCGCCAGCCCCTCATTAACGCTCCACACAACGGATTTTGCATGCTTCATTACGTCCGTTATCACGGGGAGTATATCGTTGTCCTTCGAGGAGGTTATGAAATTCACCATCGTTTCGCCCGTGAACTTCCCCTCACGAAGGACGGCGTATCTCAGATAGCCCTCGTGTCTGAGGTAATCATAGTCTTGAATTTCGCGTCTGGCGAGTGAGGCCCTCACCTTTGAGAAAAGGGAATTCATCCTCTCGGACATCAGACCGCAACGCTCGATATCCACGGCTTCCCTGTATGTTCCTTTCTTCCGCAGGCCGAACTTGCCGAAAGCGTAAACGAAATCCATCCTGTTCCTGTAGCCGTTAATTACCGGGGACTTC
>CAZTCK010000104.1:0-2001 GCA_964612625.1 uncultured archaeon
CAAGAAAAAGGCGGTGAATGCGAAGTACGTTGTTATCGATATGCCGACTGGAAGAGAAACGAAGGTAAGAACAAACGAGGAATTTGAAAACCTTGCGGCCGAGTTTATACAGCTGGGGAAAAAGCTCGGGATAAAGGTCAACTGCGTTTCCACATTTGCCGACCAGCCAATAGGCCACGCGGTCGGTCCTGTTCTGGAAGCGAGAGAAGCGCTGGAGACCCTGATGAAAGGAAGAGGTCCGAACGACCTGATAGACAAGGTTACGACCCTGGCAGGGGTTTTGCTTGAATTCGCCGGGGCGAAAAACGGAAAAAAAGCGGCTCTCGACCTCCTGAGGTCGGGGAAGGCGTACGCCAAACTCAGGGAAATAATCGAAGCCCAGGGAGGAAATCCCGATATCAAACCGGAGGATTTGTGCCCGGGGAAGAAAATAGCCGAATTCAGGTCCAAGAAGACAGGCAAGGTGTTGTGGATAAGCAACAAGTGTGTTGATATGATAGCAAGAGAGGCAGGCGCTCCCAGAGACAAGGGAGCGGGAATTTATTTCAAGAAAAAACTCGGGGACAGCGTAAAGAAGGGAGAAACGCTCTTCGAGATTTATTCGGAAAAGACACACAAGTTTAACCGCGCTATAGAACTCGTTCACATGCTGGGTGTGATGGGAATAGGAAAGGAGAGGGGGATGCTGTTAGAGAAAATTCCGGAGCACGGAGAAGAGGAGAGGTATTTCATACTTGAGAGATGAAATTTATATAAATATACTATTACATTTGTATAAAATTTTTGCCGATTTTCGGGTCAGTTGAAGAAACTGTTAATGTTCCTGGAAGGGGGCGGGGGCCGAAATTGAAAATTTTTATAGTAGAGTAGTATAAATTAAAGGATGAAAATCCTGCTCTTGGTTCTCGACGGCGGAGGGGATGTTGGAAAGCGAACGCCCTATCAGATTGCGAACAAACCGAACATAGATTCCCTCGCGAAGAACGGAAGGTGCGGCCTGCTCGACATAGGATACAAAGGAACGCCCCAGTCAGATATCGGCTACCTCACCATCCTCGGCTTCTACTCCCCGGAGTCGTATCCGGGCAGGGGTTATCTGGAAGCGCTGGGCCTGGGAATGGAAGACATCGGAGAAAATGATATCTGCATCCGGGGGAACTTCGCGACGTTGGGAACGAACGGGAACCTCCTGGACCGCCGGGCAGGAAGGGATGAAAAAGGGCTGGAAGAACTGGCAGAAAAACTGGACGGGATGGAGATAGACGGTGTGCATTTCTTCCTGAAAAAATCAGCCGGGCACAGGGTTGTGATAATAATGAGGCCGCTGGACGAGCGAATAAAACTTTCGGAACACGTGACCTCGAACGACCCGGAGAAAACGGGCGTTCCTGTTCTCCAGATAAAGCCGAAGAAACCGGAAGCAAAATTCACCGCGAGTGTTCTCAATAAATTCGTTTCAAGAGCGAACAAGATCCTTTCGAACGAGAGCGTGAACGATGAAAGGGAGTTCCCCGCGAATATCATTCTCCTCCGCGGCTTCGGGAGGAAAAAGGCGACAGAGACATTCGGGGAGAAATACAAAATGCGCGCGTGCTGCATCGCGGGGATACCGATCGTGAAAGGCGTAGCTTCATTCCTCGGGATGGACATAATAACGGTTCCGGGTGCGACCGGCTACCCCGACACAAACCTTGAGGGGAAATTCGATAAGACGTTCGAATGTTTGCAGCGTTACGACTTTGTATGGCTCCACATAAACGGGACGGACATCCTCTCGCATGACTGCAAGCGGAGGGAAAAGGCGGAGTTCATAGAGAAGATTGACAGAAATCTCGGTTTACTCCTGGAGAAGATAAACATGGAAGAAACCGTGGTCATAATCACCTCCGACCACAGGACCGCGAGCGACCCTTCCTATCCCTACTACAGGCACACCAAAGACCCGAATCCGTTCCTTGTCTCAGGGAACGAGATAACCCCGGACGATATCGAAAGGTTTGA
>CAZTCK010000105.1:0-1999 GCA_964612625.1 uncultured archaeon
AATCAACCCTCCCGAACCCTATTCTCTCCATCTGTATGATATCGTTCTTTCGCAGTTTTCTCATTTCAGGTTCGCCCAGCCCCTCGAGCGTTTCGAATTTTTTCACTATCCTGACCTTCACGTTCGGCGCGCTAACCCACTGTATCTTAGGCATGTCCCTCAGGACTTCGCTGCCAACATACTTTGTTTTCCTCACAAGGCTGATGTTATATAAACCCTTTAGCCGGATAACCTTCCCCCTGAACCTTTCGAAGTCCTCTTTTGAGATGTAGATTTCCGAATGGTTAACGGGGATCTTTTTCTTCCCTCTCTCAGGGAAATCGGGATGATAGTTCTCGAAGACTTCCTGTATTTTCGGGGGAGAATCTACAGAAAGCTTAACGGGGTCAACAACGACCATGTAACGGTTCGCTACCGGGTCTATGAGCTTCCGGTTCTGCGTGTCGAGATTTTCCCAGCTCAATTCTATATCGTTTTTCGAAAGTCCGCACTGCATGGCGAGGTTTCTAATCGCTTCCGGCTGGAATCCCCTTCGGAGGAGTGAACGGATAGTTGGAAGTCTTGGGTCATCCCACCCCGAGACCTCGCCTTTTGCGATCATCTCTTTTATATCCCGGGTGTGAAGCTTTTCTCCGGGGAAGCGAATCATCCCGAAGTTTATCACATTCGGGAATTCCCATCCAAACACATTTGCTATTTCCTTCTGCACGGCCGTATTGTGCTCGTGCTCCTTCCCGCGGAAGATGTGCGTCACCTGTAAATCGTGGTCATCCACGGCACATGCGAAGTTGTAGAGAGGCCACACCGAGAACTTTTCGCCTTTTAAAGGATGAGGGGTTTTGTTTATCCTTAACATAGGAGGGTCACGTAACACAGGGTTTGGTTCATCCATCCTCATTTTCATCCTGAGAACAGCTGCTCCTTCCTCAAGCTCTCCCGAAATCATGGCCTCCCACAGCTCGAGGTTCTTTTCCTTTGGATTTGCCCTGCACGGGCATTCCCTTTTCGAGAGCTTATACTTTCTGAAATCTTCCGGTTTGCACGAACACACATACGCTTTTGAAAGCTCTATCATCTCCCTTGCATATTTGTAATAGATGGGCAAACGGTCGGACTGGAGAACAAGCAAATCCCATTTAGTCCCCATGCGGACAAGGTCCTCCTTTATCCATTCGTACGCCTTTGGTTCGATCTTCTTCGCGTCCGTGTCCTCAATTCGGACTATGAACTTGCCCCTGTATTTTTTCGCGTAGTGATAGCTCAGAAAAACCGCACGCATGAACTGACCAATCGAGAGAGGGCCAGAAGGGGAGGGAGCGAACCTCGTTATCACCCTCCCTTCTTTCGCTTCCATAAGTTCAGGAAGACCTTCCTGTTTTTTCTCCTGCTTTTCGAGCATTTCGGGGGCGAGTTCCTCGAGTTTTCTCCTTTGCTCTGCCAGAGGCATCAGGTTAACCTCTTTCACTATTTTTTCTACGAGAGAACGAACCTCCTTCACGTTAGTTCTCGCTTCCGGAGACCGGGAAAAGACCTTTCCCGTAACCGCTGAAGGATTCGCCTTCCCTTTGTAGAAAACGGCATTCTGTAAAGCATATTTCAAAACAAGCTCCCTGAGCTTCATAAGAGATATTTGAGCGCGGGAAATAAAAATAAATCTGACCGGCGCGGTCCGCAAGCTTTAAAAAGTCACTGCTTCATTATTTATAATGCCTGTCACAGACTTGTTTATCCGTTCCCGCAGGGGGACAGGATGGTCTGTGTGCCAAGGCGAAGATGTGAACTTAATTGCACAATTATGATTAAGTTCGAAGTAGGAGATTGTGAGAAACAAGCGAGACAGCGAACCAAACCCGCCAGTTCTCAATTCCGGCTGATCCTGCCGGAGGTCACCGCTATCCGGATCTGACTAAGCCATGCAAGTCATGGGGGTTTCCTCCATGGCGGAAAGCTCAGTAACACGTAGTTAACCTGCCCTGGGGTCCGGCATAATCTCGGGAAA
>CAZTCK010000106.1:0-1948 GCA_964612625.1 uncultured archaeon
CGGATGGTCTCGTCAAGCTCGTCAAAGAAATGGGTTACACGGCAATCGTCATCTCTGCATCCCCCTACGAAATCATACTGCCATTCTCGGAAAGTCTCGGAATCGACACTACGTTTGCAACCACGTACGAAACCGATAACGATGTTTTCACGGGGAGGGTTCTTGTAAACTGCGCACTGGCTGAAACCAAAAAGTGGATTCTTGAAGACTACGCGAAGGAAAGCGGAGCGGATCTCGCTTCTTCATGCGGGTTCGGGGACAGCGAGTCCGACCTGGGATTCCTGAAGATGGTCGGCTATCCTGTTGCGCTGAACCCAAGCGCAAAATTAGAAAAGGCGGCAAAGGAGGGAGGATGGCTGATATGCCATGAGCATGAGGGAGTCGTGGATGCTGTGAGAACCTATCTGACATGAGAAATGCGAACCTCTATCGGTCAGATTCTCCCAACTTTAATAAACCTCTGTCCATAATAATAATAAACAGATGGCAATGCTGGACGAAAAGAAAATTCTCGACTTCATAGTATCCGAATATTCATGGGAGCAGATAATTTACGAGATAATTGCATGGGAAGGGCTGAACCCCTGGGACCTTGACATCTCCAAACTTGCCAGCGGGTTTATCCGGTATCTGCGCACTCTGGAGGACCTGGATTTCAGGATTCCGGCAAAGTACATAATGGTTGCCGCTTATCTTCTGAAGATGAAGTCGGAGTATCTTAGGGCGTTCAAGGAGCAGATTACGGGCGAGGCGGAGCAGGAACTCCAGGAATCGCTTGAAATAGAGGATGAGGGAGAGCAGTTCGAAATAAGCCCGATAAACATACCTCCGAGAAGGGAACCTGTCAGGGGGGTGGTGGTGACAGAACTCGTAAAGGCGCTGAAAAAGGTTCTGAAGTCCCACGAGAGAAAGGTCAGGAGAAAGGAGCGTCTGAGAAAGAAAATAGAGATTTCCGGAGACAACATAAACGAGAGGATACGCATACTGTACCAGAAGATAAACTCTCTTCTCTCAAGAATAAGAAAGAGGGAAATAGAGTTTTCAAAACTCGTGGGCAGATGGGACAGGGAGGAGATAGTGAACAATTTCGTTCCTCTCGTCCACCTCGAGCAGCAGAAAAAGGTAAGGGCAAGGCAGGAAAAGTTTTTTGAGGAGATATGGGTGAGCAGAAGGGATAAAAGATGAGAGTGAAATGTCTCCTCCTGATTTTTTTCGTGTCTCTCATGTTTCTTTCCCCCTCTATTCAGGCAGGGGAGATGGAAAAGGAGGTCATCAAAAATCCTGCGGGTGTTGACGAACTTGTGGTCAGAATCGTCCAGTACGGGCTCATCTCTGTGGACGGGAATCCCACGAAAATTTCCGTGAACCTTAGCATACCACAGGATGACGGAAGGCAGGATGTGGAGATGGGGATTGAGAGGAAAAAGGACGAACTCGGGACGTATGTAGGTGTTATTGAAAGTGAAAATCCGGGCAACAGTTTTTCTTACGGTGTTACCGGTATCGTGAGATCGCGCGCGAACCACCTCCTCTCGCTTCCGAAGTCCTATGCCATTCCGGATGATGTTGAAATCTACCTTCTTCCCTCGAAAAACATCCAGTCCTCTGACCCGAGGTTTCGCACACTCGCTGAAGAGATAACGAAGGGTTCAAGGGACGAGTTTGAAAAAGTGGCAAAGCTCGCCATGTGGGTGCATGACCATCTAAGTTATGACCTCTCTTATTCCGACCGCAATCTGGATGCGCTGGCCGTTCTGGAGGGGAAGGCGGGCGTGTGTTCGGAGTACGCCACACTCTTTATCGCGCTTGCGCGTTCGATAGGCATACCCGCAAGGTTCGTTTCGGGATATTCATACGGGGACAGGGGATGGGAAAGGCACGCATACGCTGAAGTCTATCTGGGGAAATGGGTGCCGGTTGACCCCCTGTGGCTGGAAATAGGATTTCT
>CAZTCK010000107.1:0-1926 GCA_964612625.1 uncultured archaeon
GCCAGTACGGTCTATATCTGCTGAAGGTGTTGGTTACCTGAGGGGAAAATGCGGTCAGTACGAAAGGAACACCGCGTTGGGGCCTCTGGTGTACCGGTTGTGTAAACAGATGGACGCGGGAATCGCGTCATTTGGCATTAAGCATCGCCGGGTAGCTACGCCCCTGGGGATAAGGGCTGAAAGCATTCGAGCGCGAGGTAACAATTCCCTCGTAAGCTGCAAAAACCGCTCGGCTTAACTAAGCCCGAAGCCCCTCCCGAAAATAGGTAACCATCCGGCAAGCTGATACGCGAGTATCGGTGCGCCGGGGAAGGTCCGGTAGACGACCGGGTTGATGGAAACGGGGTGTAAGCATCAAGCTTCGGCGAGATGTTCAGCTCACGTTTCCCAATCCCCTGACGGATCCTAGTCAAAAGGACAACTCGCCTAGTCTTATTTTTCACTCTCTGCATAAGGTCAACTTAAGGTGTAAAATAAACAAAGAACTTGATTGGCCGTAACCATGCCAATTCATACAGTTACTGGCCTGGTGTGCTCATTCTATTCGCACTTCACAAGAAGGCCGACCTTTTCGAGCTGTTCGGTTATGTCCGATACCGCCTTCTCGATCTCCTCTTTCGGGGCATTCTCGCCAAGTTTCGAGCAGAACTCTTCTACTATTTCCTTGTTTTCGTGTTTTCCGTCGCACATGGTCCATACGAGGATGACAACCTCGTCAACCTTGTACGCCTTCTTGTCCTCGTTTACGAGAAGAAGGTCACCTTCCTTTGATTTGGCGACATTCCCCTTCTTTAAAAACTTAATCTTCGCACCTCCTTACTTTAAATAGTGCGACGGAGTATATATATGTATTTGCAAATTAATTCCATGATGTATATTTCACAAACTCTATTTCCATTCACAGAAATGCTTAAAAAACCTCTTTCCAAGCCCTAATTGGACATCGCGGTCCGGCTATAAGGTAAGGCTGTTAAGCCCCAAGATTCAGGGCTGATAACTTTTTGTTGCCCTGGTCACAGGACCTTGATGTCAGGTTTCTTTCCGGTTTGCTTGGTAGTCTAATCTTTTTAAATCCCTGAAACCAAGAATTTTTGTTGAGCCGGGCGGATAGCTGCCCTTGGACCTAGGATGTTTCCGTGGACGCTTTGCGGATGCGGAAGCTCCCGTAAAGGGTCTGGGGAGGCAAGCTCCATGCACCCAAAGCAGCGAAAGGCGCAGGCTTCGCCTGCGTCAAACTGCTGAGTGTGCTGCCGTGAGGCAGGGTCCGAGAGGGCCTGTCCGGACGCAGAAATACAACCTCTCTCCCGGAGTTATGAATCCGAAAGGATGAACGGAGAGGGGAGGAGAGGGTGAAATAGTCCGGGCCGCACGGGTGAAATTTCCCGTAAAGTGCGGGAAAGAGTCAGAAAAATGCTATCACCCCGTTCAAGGGCTAACGATTGACGCGGGTTTCACCTGCGTCGATTGGCTTTACCTTGCGGGATGACAAAAAATGGGCTACGCCCGGCACAACATTTATTTTTTCAGCATCCACACTCACAAAATCGGAAACAGGGGAACCTTACGAATGATTTGAAGTTGTGGTGAAGAGGGAAAGAACAGAGGAGGAAATCAAAGAGGAAGAGAAATATGAAGTCAATATTTCGAAAATCGAAGGTGAATACGAGACGAAAAGCGAATACCATGTCAAAGTTGAATACCAGCAGAGCATGAAATATTAATATTTAAAACCCTTTCCAAAATTATAATGTGATATTATGCCCAAAAGACCGAAGGCCATGATGCCGCAGTCGACAGCAGGTTTAATCCGTTACTTTGAGGAATCAGAAGAGGCGATCAAACTCAAACCAGAACATGTAATAGGGATAGCAGTTTTCATAATCATACTGGAAATAATCTTGAAATTCGCATTTTTCATATAGTTTC
>CAZTCK010000108.1:0-1807 GCA_964612625.1 uncultured archaeon
AGGCAGGTTCTTGTTCTCGGAACTCCGAGCAGAAGGAATGCGGAGTCCCTGAAGAGAATGACAGACTCGAGCATGACCATAACCGATATTATGACACCGAACAGGCAGTCCACGAAAATCTCACCCGTGAATGCTATCCATATACCCGCTCCAATCACAAATGAAGAGGGGAGTGTTTTTCTCGAGATGTAGAGGAAGGAGTCCCTGAGCCCGAGTCTGAAACGTTTTCCTGCCCTTCTTGTGACGTACATATTTATTCCCAAGCCCGCGAAGGCGAAGGTCAGCATTTCCGGACCTCTCACATAACCGCCGAATACAAACCGATAGACTGAACTGTACATCACGAGAAGACCCAGACCGAAAACCGCAAGCATCAGGACCAGCGAAAGACTCACGAGACTTCTGGACTTCCGCCCGCGTTTCAGCGCATATGAAAGAAGGGCAAAAAAGAGGAAGTCCGTAAATACAAAAAGAGCATCTGCCAGAAGCGCGAAAGAATAGGAGATAAGGAATCCGGCAGACTCCAGAATGAATGCGAGGAAAATGAGATGCGCAGCCATTTTTATGTCATTCCCCTTTTTCCGGCTCATTCTATGAACCTCGTCACTTTCTCCTTCCCGCTCGCAAGAAGCACGACTCTTGAATCCTCTTTTTCATCCGCTATTCCAAAATTCGTCCGCTCCTCCAGTTTTCTGGCGTAATTCCTTATCTCCTCATGAGAGGGCATGTTGTTTTCGCTCAGTCTCTTCCTCGAGAACCCTATCCACATGTATGCCTTGATTTCCAGAAAATGAGGGTTCGCCTGCTCAATCAAATCCGCGTACTGGTCGAGGAACATATCGTCCATGTTCATCCCCTTTATCATGGTGAGCCTCAGAACCCTTCTGGTTTCCATCTTCCTGAAAATTTCAAGCGAGGTCAGAAACCTCTCCCAGGCGTTTTCGTAAGAGGGGCGGTTCACCATCTCGAAAAGCATCCTGTTGGGGGCGTTGACCGAAACGTAAAGCTGTGTCGGCAGACCGTCCTCTTTTACGAGTCTCTTGAACATATCCGGTTCCTGGGCGTTCGTGACTATGAATACGGATCTGGTCTGCGGGAGTCCCCGGAGGAAACGAACAAGCCGGGGGAGTTTCGGGTAGAGTGTGGGCTCACCTGAAAGCGATATTGCGAAATGGTTTGGAATCTGCGCCTCCCCGAATTTTTTCATGTCCGTCTTTCCGTCTCCCGGGAATCCGGAGAGTAATTTTTTTCGTTCTTCGACGAGTTTTTCATATATCACATCCGGTTCATCCGCCTGTTCATCCTCGATCTTCCTCGGACCCATAAATTCCATGGGCCTCCAGCAGAATATGCAGTTCTGCTGGCAGAAGACCGCAGCGGGCGAAAACTCCATACAACGATGGCAGTCAATTCCATAGAACTTCTCCTTGTAGCAAACGCCTTCGCTGTGCAGACTCTTCTTCGTCCATGTGCATATCTGAACGGCTGAGTGATTATAAATGCCGTATTTTGCGTTCCTCAGTTGCTTTTCTATTTTCGGTTCAATCCCCAGCATGGAAAGAAATTGGGCAGGAAAATTTAAATAAAGATTTGAACCTCTTCCCTGTGTTGGGGGTCAATGGGACCGGCGGAAAAGAAAAAGCAAGTGCCGGTCCCTTGCGGTTGGGAATCTTGGGGTCTCCGAACAAAAAACGGTGCTCCTGGTTTCTGAACATAGGTTCTCCCGGAGCATATAAATGGATTTCCCAAGATTTCTACCCCATCATTACGCAATCCGTTCAGAATTATTCCCAAATCATGCCCAAGT
>CAZTCK010000109.1:0-1785 GCA_964612625.1 uncultured archaeon
CCGTGTAGGTTGCAATATAATCAGCAGCCATCAGACCCATATATATCAGAAAGGCGGGCTCGAGGCATTTTTCAATATTCTCGAGCCTGGTCCTGTTCTCCTTCAGGAACTCGCGCATGTTTTCGGATGCTTTTTCGGTGAATGTCCTGTAACAATTTTTGAGTTTTTCGAGAAACTGCACAGAGCCGGCTTTCTCATAAAGCTCGTGCATCTTTTTGCTTTCCACGATTTCAATTTAGAATAAAATTTTAAAAATCCGCACTGTTACTGACTCCTCCCCTCTTTCATGAACTGCGCAAGCAGGGCTTCGAGCTGTATTTCAGGGGAGCCGCCCTGGTTTATGCGGAATTCGAATTCCCCGATTTGCTCGATAAGCGACAATCTCTTCTCATCGGGTATATCAAGCGAATATATCTCCTTGTGTATGCCTTTTATGATGTCGTCTCCGGAAAGACCCTGCGTGATGAGGAGTTCGTATAGTTTCTTCCTCGCCTCCGCGAAATTCCCGCGCAGCGCGTTCTCTATCATGTGTTTTATGTCCTCAGGTTTTGACTGCGCAGCCGCTTCGTAAACAGTCTCTTTCGTGACTTTTCCCAGGGCCGAGCTTGCCTGAAGGAGATTCGCTGCCTGACGGAGGTCTCCCTCGCATATCTCGTATATCGCTTTGATAGCATCTTCTGTCAGACTGAGATTTTCGCCCCTGGCTATCCTCATGAGGTACTCCTTCACGTCACTCTCGGTGAGTCGCTTGAAGCGAAAAACTGATGTTCTGGACTGGATGGGCTCTATTATCTTGCTCGAGTAATTACAGGAAAGTATGAAACGGCAGGAATCTGAAAACTTCTCCATCGTCCGCCTGAGGGCCTGCTGCGCTTCGGGCGTCAGGGCGTCTGACTCGTCAAGAAAGATTATTTTGAAATCCGCCCCGAGCGATTTTACCCGGGCAAAGTCCTTTATGCGCCCGCGGACTATATTTATCCCTCTTTCGTCGCTCGCGTTTGTCTCCTGGAAGTTCTTTCTCCAGTTCTCCCCGAACAGTTCCCTGGCCAGACAGAGGGCGATTGTCGTCTTCCCCACACCTGCCGGCCCGGCGAAGAGCATGTGGGGAATCGAACCCTTCTTAACCCATGCCTTCAGCCGGGAAACTATGTGCTTCTGATTGACAACCTCATCTAGCGTTTTCGGGCGGTATTTCTCGGTCCATATCTCGAGTCTCATCCAAACACCTCAAGAGAGCAAAACAGCCATAACAATCTAATGGTTTGCTTATTTTTAAGGTTTACTCAGACTGCGCTCATGGATTTTTCCGAATAAATATTTGCGCTCTGTTGTTCAAAAATTTAAACCAGCCCGCCAAGAATTTATCATGATTATTGCGATAACCGGGACGCCGGGAACGGGGAAAACAGAAGTCGCAAAGGCCCTCGCGAAGCGGCTGGGCTGGTGGTGCGTTTCTCTGAACGAACTCGCCGAGGAGGAGGATTTGTACAAGGGATATGACGAGGAGAGGATGTGCAAAATCGTCGACCTGGAAAGGATGAGGGAGGAGGTGAACATCCTTGCGGTTTCTCACAAAAATCTCATTATTGAATCGCATTACGCTCATGAGATGCCATCGGATATCGTATTCGTCCTGCGGACGGACCCGGAGGTTCTGAGGAAGAGGATGGTGAAAAAGGGGTTTCACACCGAGAAGATAGCGGAGAATCTCGAGGCGGAGATGATGAACGTGATAAGGGATGAAGCGCTCGCCCTCAAAAAGAATGTTTACGAGATAGACACAAC
>CAZTCK010000110.1:0-1641 GCA_964612625.1 uncultured archaeon
TTAGCTAACAGGCGGCTTGTAGCGCCCGTCAACGAAATCTCTCAGCCGGGAAACAAAATCCTCCCCGAACCTCGTGGTCAGGAAGTACTCCCCGCCCGGCACCGCCAGGATTTCGGATGCCTCGTGCAGAATTTCGTCCTCGCTCATAATTCTGGCGTTTCTTCTGAAATAATCAGAGTTCGAGACAATGCCGTCAAAGGTTTCCGCGATTTCATCAAAAAAGGGAAAATCGCCCATCATGTCTTCCGTAATGGAAAAAAGGATTTTGCCCGCATTCTCCACGCTGTTCTCCGAATAACGCATTGTATGGGTTTTGAGGGCGCTGAGAATGCTTTCCATACCGCACTCCTCCCTCTTCACTCCTATTACATTCATGTCTCTCTTTGTCACGTAAAGCTTCGTGCAGGAATCCCTGCAAAGAATGAGTTTTCCTTCTTTCAGCAGCCCGTTGAGCTCTTCCGGTTCTTCTAATCCGTAACCAAGTTTTACGACTTCATTGACGTATGTAAACGGGGGAACGATTGCCCGGGGAAGGCAGAAGGTGTCCTGCCTTTTATCGGAAGGGTGTACCTCAACAGACATGTAAATTCCGTGGCAGTTGTTTCTGCACATCCCGCCGAATTCCCCTTTTCTGCAGTCTCCTTCCTTCTGGTAAACGACAACCTTGTACGCGCGGACGGTTCTCACAGGAGAAATATCCAGAGATTCGGCTTCTCTTCCCAGTATTTTCATTCCGATTTCTTGGCGGGAAATTTTTAAAATATTAACTGCGAAATAATGTTTGAAGATTCTGCAACTTTATAAATCCCAAAACTATCTTTAATTCGGGTGGTCTTATGAAAAAAGTTCTTATTCCGCTGGCTGAGGGTTTTGAAGAGATAGAGGCGCTTGCAACCGCTGATATCCTGAGAAGAGCGGGTCTCGAGGTCGTTCTTGCGGGTTTGCCGGGAACTATTGTGAAGGGAAGGTCGGGGATAAAGGTCATAGCAGACACGAAAATAGAAGATGTGAACCACAAAAATTTCGATTGCCTTGTGCTTCCGGGAGGGAACCCGGGTTACGTAAATCTCAGCCGTTCGAAAAAGGTCTTCGATATAATAAACGATTTTAACGACAAGGAAAAGCTGATTGCGGCAATCTGCGCAGCACCGAGCATCCTGGCGAAAATGGGGATACTCGACGAGAGGAGGGCTACAATTTATCCGGGAATGGAAAGGGAGATTCCAAGGCCGAGGTCGGGAAAGGTCGTGGTTGACGGACACATTATAACGTCAGAAGGGCCGGGAACGGCATTCGATTTCGCCCTGGAGATAATCAGGCAACTGCTGGGGAAGCAGGAAGCGGAGGAAGTCAAGAAAAAAATGGTCTACAGATAGTTTTGAACTTTTCTTTGTGGAATTCGTTTTTAAATAAATCCGGGGAATTATAACATTAGTGACGGGCCCGTAGCTCAACGGATAGGTCTCTTTGGAGTGTTCCTGAAAATCGGTTCTGGAAAGAGCGACCGGCTTCGGACACCACTCTTTCCGGGAGCTGAAACTTCCACAAAGAGCGGTGGGCCAGAAAGGTCCAGAGGAGGAGACCGGTAGGTTGGGGGTTCGAATCCCCTCGGGCTCATGTGAGCCTTTTTCAAGAAAAGGC
>CAZTCK010000111.1:0-1613 GCA_964612625.1 uncultured archaeon
CATGAACATGGGAATGAATGTGAAGTACCTTATAACACTTACCCCCAGGGTATCAGGGTCTGCTTTCTTCCATTATCCGAACATAGAGTGGACAGAACTTCAGTCGAAGGCTATCGGAATACCTCTTCTGAAAGAAGAAACGAGCGGTCTGAAAGACAGAGAAGTTGATGATTTGAAGAGAGTTCTCGAACCCCTGAAGTCGGAAATTGACGGTGTTGTTGCCGGTGCCCTCGAGTCCAGACACCACAGCGTCAGGATAGACAGAGTGTGCAGGGCACTCGGTCTGAAATGGTTTTTTCCCAACTGGGGAAGGAGCATGAAACAATACATCGGGGACTTGGTAGCATCAGGTTTTGAATCCATAATCACAGCAGTCTCGGCCGAAGGTATGGACGAAAGCTGGCTCGGGAGGAGACTCGACATTCATGCCCTGAGGGAACTCGAGGTCCTCAGCAGAAGATACGGAATCCACAAGGGAGGGGAGGGCAGGGAATACGAAACATTCGTTCTGGACGGGCCAATATTCAGAAAGAGGATAAAAATCACGGGTGCGAAAAAGAAATGGGACGGGGTGAAAGGCGTATACGTGATAGAAGATGCAAAACTGGTTGACAAAGATTAGGTGAAATGGTCGAGAACCTCGTTCACCATTCTGTCCACTTTTCTGATGTCAGGATTCGTTCTTCTCACATTCTCGTACTCCACTTTCCTGAATCCTTTTTCAAGGGCCTTCACCTTTCCGAACAATTCCTTTAGATGCCTTTTCTTTACTTTGTATTCGCCCCTGAGCTGGTTTATCACCAGCCTGCTGTCAGATATACAGACAACCTCGTCACCGAATTTCCCCGCCTCCTTCAGGGCGGATATGAGCGCGCGGTATTCAGCGATGTTGTTCGTGCACCTCCCGATGAATTCCCTGTGTTCTTTCAAAATCCTCCCCTTTTTGTCCTTGATGACAAACGCTATCGCACCCGGTCCCGGGTTCCCGCGCGAAGCGCCGTCCGTGTAAATTTCAAGTTTCATTTCCGCCCCCGCTTATACCCAAATTTCGAAAGAATCTCTTTCATTTTTAAAGAATCCTTTTCGAGTACAGGGCTTTCAGAAATTATCGTGATTTCCCTTATCCTGCTTTTTATCAGGGCCTTGGCCAGTTCCCCGAAATCCGGTTTTTTGTGGCCGAGCGTGAGGTGATTCCTTTCTCCCTTTTCCGTGTATTCTATATTCGAGAAATGCGTGTGGTAATTTCCGAGACGCAGGGATTCGAGTTTTTCAAGAACCTCCCTGAAATCTATACGTCCCCCGTTCCTTGCGAATATGTGCGCGAAATCCACGACCGGGACGCAGTTTCTGATTTTGCGGTGTATTTTAATTTCCTCCTCAAGCGTTCCGAATTGCGATACCTTCCCCGTGGTTTCCAGACCGAGTTTCACATTCCACCCGTTTTTTTCAACGGTCTCGTTCATCTCCTCACATGCTTTCAAAACGTATTCAAACGCTTTTTCTTTCGAGAGCCCTCCGTAATAACCCGGATGGAAAACGACTATCCACGCTCCCAGATAATGCGCGCGTTCGCAGGAATCCAGAATCCGTTTCTTCGACGCCTCGAGTTTTTC
>CAZTCK010000112.1:0-1510 GCA_964612625.1 uncultured archaeon
CTGTTCCACTTCCTGCCGTCAACACTCGCTTTTTCAATCGCCACGGCCGGATGCAACTTTCGGTGCAAGAACTGCTTCGTTCCCGGAACGTTTGTGATTACGGAGAATGGTCTGAGGGAAATAGACGACTTGGTTGACTCCGGGGTGAACGGAAAAATGACGGTTGACGGGAGTATCGTCAAGGAGGTGAAGAACGAAAGGGCAGTTACACACACAGGAGAGGTTCTCGAGATAATCCACGGTTTTACGCACCCATATGACGGGGATGTCCTCATAATCAAACCCCATCATGCTCCTGAGATAAAATGCACGCCAGGTCATGAGTTCTTCGTCCGCAACAAGAAAGGGAGGGTAAATAAGCTGAGAGCAGGAGAA
Organism: uncultured archaeon; assembly: GCA_964612625.1. Taxonomy (GTDB): domain Archaea; phylum Aenigmatarchaeota; class Aenigmatarchaeia; order QMZP01; family QMZT01; genus CAZTCK01. The sequence goes on from CAZTCK010000112.1 coordinate 376, forward strand.
CTGAAGGAGGGGGATTACGTGCTCCTGCCAAAGAAACACGAATTCCCGAGGCATGCGATACGCCTGGACCTCAAGGAAATCATATCGACGGAAATAACGAAATTCAGGAGGAGTTTTCGGTTATCCGAGGGAGATATTCGAAATATCATGGAACTTTCCGCCAAAGGCGTGACTTCGAAGGAGATAGGCAAAATGTTCGGTTTGCATCCTGCCTACGTGAGAACCCTGAGATCGAAATTCAGAAGTGAAGCGTCCATGTTCAGGGATAATGTGGTGATAGAAAGGAACGGAAAGATCAAGTTCAAAACAGAGAAGTTCCCCCTGATTCCAAGGTACGTAAAACTTGATAAAGATTTCGCAAGACTTCTGGGTTATTACTGCGGAGAGGGCTGTGTGTACAAGGGGAAAAACAGACCAAATAGTTATGTCCTCCTCTTCACGTTTGGAAGGAAAGAGGAGGAGTTGGCAGAAGAGACTACCCGTCTGATCAAAAAAATATTCGGCGTCGCCCCCTCTGTTAGGGAGACGAGGACGAACATCACGGTTTCATGCGGGAAGGCGAGCGTAGCACTCATCTTCAAAAACTTGTGCGGAAGCAAAGCGAAAGAAAAGACTGTTCCTCTTCCCCTGAACCGTTCCCCCAAAACAGTGGTTCATGAATTTTTAAGGGCGTACATCAGATGCGATGGTTGTGTTCAGAAAGAGGAGATATCCGTGAGTTCCGTGTCCAAGAAGCTCGCTCTTGGCGTTTACTGGCTCCTGCTGAAGACGGGTTTCCTTCCGAGCTTTTACGAATGGGAACCGAAACCCGAAAAAACGATAGAAGGGAGGAGGGTGAAACAATCCCGGATTTACTACGTCAAGCTGAAAGCCAAGAAGTTCAGGGACAAGTTTCTGTTCCCCCGGAGAAAGATTGGGCTGAATCCGAAAAGCGAAAGGAGTCTGAAGTTTTTGGAGAACGGGGATTATTATTTCGTTCCTATCTCGCGGATTACGAGAGAGAAGTACACGGGTTATGTGTACAATCTCGAGGTTGGAGGTCACCATTCGTATCTCGCTAACTTCATCGCTGTGGGCAACTGCCAGAACTGGGAAATCTCGCAGTTCAGACCGGAAGACACGAAAAATGTTGAAC